>CANMFV010000039.1 GCA_947496835.1 Flavobacteriales bacterium
CTTGGCACAAAAATGGCTAGCGTTCGGTTGGGAAGTGTTGGAAATGGACGGTCACTCGTTCGAAGACATTCGTACGAAAATGACCGAAGCAAAAGCAATGTGTGGAAATGGCAAGCCAGTCGTAATAATTATGAAAACAGAAATGGGTCAAGGCGTTGACTACATGATGGGGTCTCATAAATGGCATGGTGTTGCTCCAAATGCAGAACAACTTACTGCGGCATTAGCACAATTAGAAGAATCGTTAGGAGACTATTAATGAAACAGTGGATATGCGTATTGTTTATTGGTATTGCTAGTTTCGGCTGGACGCAAAAAAACACGCGCATATTATTTATTCTGGATGCTTCAAATAGCATGAATGTGGATTGGAACAATAACCAAACACGCATGGTTGCCGCAAAAGAAGTATTGATTCAAGAGGTGGAAAAATTGAGGGGTATTCCAAATCTGGAAATCGCTTTGCGCGTTTACGGACATCAAACACCGGTAACGAATACCTATCAAGACTGTAACGACACCAAATTAGAAGTGCCCTTCGGATTAAATACCGTGGATGCCATCAAAACAAAGGTGAAATCAATCCAAGCAAAAGGATCCACTCCTATTGCTCGTTCACTCGAAGCGGCAGCAGGCGATTTCCCAGACACACTTGCAAGGAACTATATTATTTTAATTACAGATGGACTCGAATCTTGCGACAATGATCCATGTATAATTGCACGTAAATTAAAGGATAAGGGAGTGAAAGTAACGCCATTTGTGATTGGATTAGGGATGGATTTATCTTACCTTGATAAGTTTGACTGCATTGGGGTCTATTCAGATGCCGAAAGTAAAGAGTCATTCAAAAATGTGTTATCTTCCATTATTTCAAAAACACTTGTCAACACCACAGTTCAAGTCAACTTGAATGACATTACGAAAAAACCACTCGAAACAAATGTTACACTGTTCTTTTACGAAAGTGGGACTTCAAAATTAAAATACACATTTACACACACACTCAACCGTAAAAACCTACCAGATACCTTGGTGCTTGACCCAGAAGTGACCTATGATTTAGTTGTAAACACCCTGCCTAGATTGGAGAAAAAAGGGATTGTTCTTCAAAAGCATACGCACAATACGATTGTAGTTGACGCGCCACAAGGTTATTTGAAATTTACTTCGAATAAAAACACGCAGAATCCAAGCTTTCAAATGCGCGTTTCGTCAAAAGACGATAGTAAAACATTGCATGCTCAAAATTTAAACTCTACTCAAAAATACCTTGTCGGGACATATGATGTGGAGATTTTCACCTTGCCGAGAATGTATCAACGTGTTGAAATCACTCAAAGTAAAACAAGCTTTATTGATGTCGTTCCGGCTGGCATCATTCAATACTCTGCGGTAAAAGTGATGGTTGGACAAATTTTCTACGAACGTCAAACAGATCAGTGGGAATGGGTTTGCAACCTTGATGAAGGTCTACTAGAAGGAAAATGGTCCTTACAACCAGGAAATTACAAAGTTGTTTACCGCGAAAAAGACCAAAAGTCAAGTGCATATACAAAAGAAAAAAAGTTTAGAATTGATTCAAATAAAACACTCTCATTAAATTTATAATTATGGAATTTGAAATACTCGGAAACAAGGACACGCGTTCAGGATTTGGTGAAGGATTAGCGGAATTAGGACGCACGAATCCAGATGTTGTCGCGCTTTGTGCCGACTTAACTGGTTCGTTGAAAATGGATGCTTTCCAAAAAGAAAATCCAGGGCGTTTTTTCCAAGCGGGAATTGCGGAAGCAAATATGATTGGATTAGCAGCTGGAATGACCATTGGAGGAAAAATTCCATACACGGGTACATTCGCTAATTTCTCGACTGGACGCGTTTACGATCAAATTCGTCAATCAGTAGCCTATTCCCAAAAAAACGTGAAAATTTGTGCTTCCCACGCCGGACTTACTTTAGGTGAGGATGGTGCAACGCATCAAATTCTGGAAGACATCGGGATGATGCGTATGTTGCCAAATATGACCGTCATCGTTCCTGCGGACTTCAATCAGACAAAACAAGCAACAATTGCTATTGCGGAACACAATGGTCCAGTTTACTTGAGATTTGGACGTCCAGTGATGCCGATATTTGTGAAGCCAGACGCAAAATTTATCATTGGTAAAGCAGATGTTTTAGCTGAAGGAACAGATGTAACCATCATCGCATGCGGACACCTTGTTTGGAAGTCTATCGAAGCCCTAGCTATTTTGAAGGAGAAAGGAATTTCTGCTGAATTGATTAACATGCACACCATTAAACCGTTGGATGTTCAAGCAATTCTTGCTTCAGCGCGTAAAACTGGATGCGTTGTTACTGCTGAAGAACACATGATGAATGGTGGTCTAGGAGAAGCTGTTTCTCAAGTATTAAGTAGAGAATTACCTTGTCCACAAGAGTATGTAGCGGTTAACGATTCTTTCGGTGAAAGCGGAACTCCAATGGAATTAATGACGAAATACGGCATCGACACCCAAGATGTGGTGAATGCAGCTATCAAAGCCATTGCTCGTAAAGCATAAACATTCTTGTAACTTATACTGATTTCAGAGCCTAGAACTTACGTACATTTGATCTATGAAAAAAAACATGGGAAATACTGATCGCTTGATTCGCATTGCAATCGCTTCAGTTCTATTAGTTGGATCATTGGTGGATTTATTTCCATCCACGTTGAATGTTATAGCGTTACTTGTTGCCGTAATGTTAATCTTGACTTCTTTTACCTCATTTTGTGGATTATATTCTCTTTTTGGATGGAATACCTGCAAGGTTAAATCTTAATTGATTTCTTCCTCTATCAGTTTTTTCGCTTCAATCAACGTGGATAGTTTTGGGTAACATGTGCCCTTTGCACAAACAAAAATGCCGGGGGAATAACTTGCTGACATTGGAAGTTCTTTGTGAAATGACAGAAGTGTGTTTTCTGGCCAAGTTACGATTTCACTTGTTTGAACCGCAATAAGATGGACTTCCGTCAATCCTTGGTTCATTTCTAATAACAATAGTGCCCAATTGGAATATCCAGACCCATAGGTTTCCATTCCATCGTACATGTTTGCCAACATTTGACGTGCATTTTCGAGCCAACGTTCTTCTCTAAAATACGTTCCAAGTCTGAGAAAATTTCGTGCCATCACGGAATTACTAGACGGAATGACGTTGTCATGAAGCTCCATTTTTCTTACGACTAATTGTGAATCATTTGCAGTGAAATAACACATTTTACTTTCTGGATGCATGAACTCTTTTTCTACAATTAAGGTCCATTTTTTAGCTTCCTCCAACCAGATAAGTTCACCTGTTCGCTGATAAAGATGAATAAATGCATCAATGGCATGCGCATAATCTTCCAAGAATCCTTCAATACTTGGAACACCATTTGTATTTACATGAAACAAATTGCCATTTGACTGCGCTTGTTCAGAAAGAATCCATTTTCCAATTTTCCGTGCTTCCAACAAAAATTCTTCTTGGTGCAATGCATGAAAGGCTTGACACATTCCTTTGATTAGTTGTGCATTCCATGAAGTGAGGCATTTATGATCGAGTCCTGGAGCCACTCGTTTTTGCCGTTCTGTTAAAAGTGCCGATTTCCATTCAGTGACTTTATTTGCAAGATCATCCAAGCGAATGTTCCATTTTTTGGCAAATTCAGCATCACTTTGTGTTTTCAGTAAGATGTATTTTTCGTCCTCCCAGAAACCACGTTTTGAAACGGCATAATAATCAGCGAAAAGAGGAAAATCTTCCCTTATGATGGATGTCAATTCATGTTCACTCCAACAATAATATTTCCCCTCTTCTCCCTCACTATCTGCATCCAATGCGCTAAAATAAGCTCCCGATTCACACTTCATCTCACGTTGTAACCAAGTGAATATTTCTTCAACGATGTGTTTATATGTATCTTCCTGAAGCGATATATATCCCAACGCGTATAACTCCATCAATTGAGCATTGTCGTAGAGCATTTTCTCGAAATGGGGGACTTTCCAGATCATATCCACCGAATAGCGTGTAAATCCACCTCCAATTTGGTCATAGATTCCACCAAACGCCATTTTATCGAGAGTTAACCGCGCGAATTCGCGTAATTTTTCATCCTGAAAATAAATGCTATGTGCTAAAAGGTATTGGTAGTTATTGGGCATTGGGAATTTCGGTGCTCTATTCATTCCGCCTTCCATCCAATCAAATTGCTTTTTCCAGCGCGCAACCAACTCCAACAATTTTTCGCTTTGAAGATTTGGTTCGTCTTGAGGAATCGCTATTAATTCATTGACACTGAGTCCTTCGTGTAGTTTCGCTGCATATTCTTCCACCTTATCAAAGTCGTTTTGAAAAGTGTACACCAAAGACTTGAGTATGTGAATCCATTGTTCCTTAGGAAAATAAGTTCCTCCATAAATTGGACGTCCATCAGGAAGCGTGATACAGTTTAATGGCCAACCACCTCTTTGCGTCATGAGTTGAATAGCTGACATATAAACTTGATCGACATCCGGACGTTCTTCGCGGTCAACTTTGATATTAATGAAATGTGCGTTCATTAAATCCGCGACCTCCTGATCTTCAAAACATTCGTGTGCCATCACATGACACCAATGGCAGGCAGAATAACCGATACTAATTAACACCATTTTATTCAATCGCTTCGCTTCGTTAAAAGCAGCTTCGGTCCAGGGCATCCAATGAACAGGATGATGTGCGTGTTGAATCAAATACGGGGATGATTCTTGAATAAGTTGATTTGAAGACTGCATAGTATTTGATTAAAAAACAAAGAAAACCTATATTTGTTAAATAGAATCAACTCGTGAAAAAATTTCGTCCTTACCAAGTACTCCTTTTTGTTTTGCTTGTCCTTTCCCTTCTACTTATTCCTGCCTATTTAATTCCAGATGGCGGAAGTAAATTTCTTGGCGTAAATTGGCAATTTTTACGAATAGAAAATATTTTTTCTCCTAAAAAGCAAGTAACTAAAGATATATCCAAGATCATTCAAAAGGTAGATACAACGGATATCAATTCATCACAAATCAAACATAAGAATGCCGCTTCGGGCAAACTACTTGGTTTAGCCGACGGTGGATCATTAACTACGGAGAGTGCTACCGTTTTACAAATGGACACCCCTGCGAAACTGAACTTGTTTCGATTTTTTGAAAAGTTGAGTACTGTTTCAAGTAAAGGAAAGAAAATTTCCATTTTCCATTATGGTGATTCACAAATTGAAGGTGACCGCATTACGGGTTACATCCGTCAACGAATACAAAATCAATTTGGTGGAAATGGTCCAGGTCTCATTCCGGCGACTAATGTTTACAATACGCAATCATTTAAACAAACCTATTCACCAAATTTCGAGCGTCTTACTTCGTTTTGGGGTAAAAAATTAAGCTCAAAAAGATATGGTGCTATGGCGTCTGCATCCGTTTTTTCAGTTGAAGGAGATAAAATGACAGAAGGATGGATTGAAATAGAATCATCACCAGTTGCTTTTGCCAGAGCAAGGGATTTTAATCATGTGAAATGTTATTACTCCTTTTGTTTCACCCCATGTTCTGTGAAAGTATATGAAAACAATAAATTAATCCATGAAGATTCATTAATCACCGACGGTTACGGGCATTCGGTTGACTTAGATTTTCCAAAAACTCCAGGTAAGTTAAAATTTGTTTTTAGCACAACAAAAAGTCCAGTGTTCAATGGTTTCTCGCTTGAAGGTGATGTAGGAGTACAAGTTACAAATGTTGCCATGCGTGGTTCATCAGGACAAGCACTAAGCGCTGGAGACAATACGCTATTTAAAAAAATGCACAATGACTTGAATACAGAGTTATTTATTTTACAATTCGGTGGGAACTCCGTTCCAGCGTTTAAAGATAGTAGTTCTGTTCGTTATTATGCGAAAAGCTTTAAAGGACAAATTGAATACATACAAAGAGTAAGGCCTACAGCAGCAATTATTGTCATCGGTCCAAGTGATATGTCGCAGCGAAAAAATGGTGGATATGAGTCTTATTCCTTACTTCCTTATTGTGTGAGTCAAATGAAAAAATCTTGCTTTGAAGCGGGGGCTGCATATTGGGATCTTTTCGGAGCAATGGGTGGGATCAATTCAATGCCGTCATGGGTTTCTCAAGGACTTGCAGGAAATGATTACATACATTTTACCCCAAAGGGTTCAAGTTATGCATCACAGTTATTCTACGATGCCTTTATTGCAGAATATACAAAATGGTTCAACGGAGATTCAGGAACATCGAAAGGAAATTCGAAATGATTCGATTGATTTGGTTTTATCTTCTTTTTCCTTCTCTCCTTTTTTCTCAATCCATTGATTTAAGGACCATAAATTATGCTAAGTTTTCGAAAGATGACGAGCGCATTGCAGCACAATATGGTTTTATAAATACGGATTGCAATCATTTTCAATTTTTCTCTAAAGAAAGTCCGAATTGGATGACCCTCTTTGATGAAATGCAACAAATGATCTCAAAAAAAGATCGAAAGTTAAATTTCTATCACATCGGTGGTTCTCACATACAAGCAGACATTTACACCCACGATTTTCGCACTTTTCTTCAGACACATTGGACCGGATTGAGTGGAGAACGTGGCTTGGTTTTTCCGTTTGATTTAGCAAAAACAAACAATCCTTCCAACTACCATTTTTCATCACCGAATAAGTGGAAATCATTTCGAAGTGTGAATGATCATTCCGATGATCTTGATTATGGAATTACAGGAGCAACGATTAAGTGCCCTGACTCTGTTATTACCATAAACTTCAAGCACATGCGAACACTGATTAAACCGCCATTTAATCAACTTCGTATCCTTCACAATACAGGTGAATTCCCTTATGAATTGAATTTTGGCGGACAAGAATTATTAGTAAGCGAAACATCCCATCACGCTGAATTAGGGTATACGGATGTCACCTTTACGGATTACATAGACTCACTCGATTTACAGTTTGTTAAGAACGTTTCTGACGCTTACACGCTTGAAATCTATGGCTTTGAATTTCTGAATGAATTACCAGGTATCACCTATAACGCGATTGGGATTAACGGAGCAGGGCTCTACACATATCTTGGGAATGAACATTTTTTGAGGGATTTAAGGGTTCATCCACCAGATCTTTTTGTTTTTTCTGTTGGAACAAATGACGCCTTTGCCAGTTTTAACAGTTTCGATCCATCGGTTTACAAACGAAACCTTGAATCCTTAATGAAGCTTATTCTTTCAGTGAATCCTAAATGCGCCTTATTATTGACAGTTCCCAATGACAATCAATTTCATAATTCACCGAACAAAAATACGGAACGACAAAGGGAGGTCATCGTTCAATTAGCGCAACAATACCAAATGCCTATTTGGGACTTTTACGGAGTAATGGGAGAGCTCGGATCCTCCTTGACTTGGAAGAAAAATAGCCTTATGCAGTCTGACTATGTACATTTCAGTTCAACGGGATATCACTTAATCGGAAATTTATTAATCAACGCTTTTACAAAATACCTCAGTGCATTTGAGGAACTGACACCATAATCATGCAACGAATACAGCAACTATTTTCTTTTAATTCCCAAGAGCCACTCATCTTTACACAGCTAGACTTTTGGCTGTTTTTCATCTTAGTGATGGTCATTTTTTCGGCGATTCACAAACATTTTTTAGTAAGAAGCATTTTCTTGACGGTTATTAGTTTGTTCTTTTACTTCAAGACATCTGGACTTTTCGTTTTACTGCTTGGACTCACACTTGTCGTAAATTATGCTTTTGGAATTAGGGTACAAGAAGCCGAGAAAG
>CANMFV010000040.1 GCA_947496835.1 Flavobacteriales bacterium
AGTATTCTAGAAGCGTATGGAATCTTCTACAACAATGAAGTTTGGATTCGAAACATGCACGTAACGGAGTATGAGAATGGTTCATTTTATAACCACAAGCCAAGAGCCGATCGTAAAATTCTTTTGAATCGAAAAGAGATTGTTCGCATCGAGAAATTCCTTAAAATAAAAGGAAACACGCTCATTCCAACGAAACTATTTCTTTCTGAAAAAGGTTGGGTGAAAATGCACATTGCTTGTGCAGTCGGTAAAAAGCTCCATGATAAGCGAAATGATCTCAAAGAGAAAGATGATCGCCGTGAAATGGATCGCGCCTTAAAACGTTAAACGTAAACGCAACTTTTATTAGTCTCTAATTACTGGGTAACCTGGGAATTTCGTTTTGTCGAAAACGAATTTTTTATCATCGATTTCAGGATTTGACGTGAATTTCGTCATCGAGTAGGTCATAACTGTTCCGTCTTTCGCTCTTAAAACTGCCTTTTTTAATTCGTTTTCTGCTTTTGAAATATACAATACAATCGTATGGTATTCTGCTTTCGCAGGAACTTTTGGGAATAAGTCAATGATGTAAACTGATTCACCGTTTAATTTATCTTCTCGGTCGAACTTATTTTTAAATCCAGTTTCCCAAATCGTCATTAATTTTTTTGGATTTAATCCGTCTTCATCGTCCGTCGCATCGGATTCATACACAGATCGCTCTTCTTTAATAACGGTCCACGTTTTTACGCCGTTGGAAATGATGGTGTTGTCACCATATGATGCGTAAAATTTGTTCCCTTTTACCCATCCTTTTCCTGTTTCATTTTCATTCGCACCACTTGACGTATTTTTAACTGTAGCATTGAATTCAATGTAGAAAGACTTCATCGTTTTCATTTTCGTGGAAAGTTTATCCAGGATTCCTTGCGCTTTTGCATCTTGAGAAAATACTGTTCCAACTTGTAGGAGTAAGACAGTTAAAAGGAGGTAAAATGATTTCATATCTTAAATTTCAGTGCAAATATCAGAAATTATGCCAAGAACTAAAAATATAGTTAGCGAATGATGATTAATGGTTTATTCAATACTTGATTCTCTGATTCAATTTGAAGGATATACGTCCCGCTTGAAATATTTTCTGGGATTTCAAATATCGAGCCCTCAAATTTTCTTTCCGTCTTGATGGATTTTCCATCTGGTGAAATCAACTGTATTTTCTTGATTCCTTCTCCTATTAGGTTCAAGCAAGTTCCACTCTGAACTGGATTGGGATAAATAGAAATGGATTGTTCAAGAGATTCATTTAAGTTCGCCATAGACCCAAGGTTAATGTTGTCCAAATAAATGTTATTTCCCCAACCACCTTTGTTTCTGAATGCAACTTGTAGGTTTGTTTGTCCCAGGTACGCGCTCAAATCAACAGAATCTGTACGCCATTGTTGCGCAGTTGGAATGAACGAACTTTGATTATCTGGTGAGGTAGCTAAATCAGTTCCACCTTTTAAATACACTTGCTGAAAACTTAGGCCGCAGTCTGTTGAAATCATTACAGCTAAGGTGTCAGAATAACCAGATCCCCAACGTGCATAAGCGACATCGAAATAAACATACGGTTGTATGTCTAAAACACTAGCGTCTAAAGGCATCACTAAATCATCTGTGGATTGCTGTGAATCGATGTCGTAATTGTTAAAAACTGCGGATTTTGTTGAATTTCCAAATCCACCGGCACTTGTAGATAAGCTCCAGGTTCCACCGCCGTCTTGGTTATTGATACTCCATCCATTTGGCAAGAATGCGGATTGAAAATCTTCGTTAATTCCTGTTTGTAATTGAAAAAACGAAACGTTTACGGTTAAACTATCTGTGTCCGTATGTCCTGCTGCATCGGTGATTTGAAGAATGGCTAAATGATCACCTGCGGTTGGAAATAACACAGATGGATTTCGTTGCGTAGAACTGGAAGGAGTTCCGGTAGGGAAGGACCAGTTCCAAGTGGCATTGGTATGATTCAAAAAGGAATGGTCTTCAAAGTGGAACGAATCTACCTCACAAACAGCTACAACGGAGAGTTTATCTACATTAATGCGACAAATCGGTAAACTAGGGATTTCAGTTAAGGAGCTTTCGAAAATCCCTTTTCCGTAAGAAGCCAACCTAATTTTAGCATCACGGTAAAATGGTTTGAGAATATTTCCGCTAATAAAGGTTGGGAGTCCAGCGTTATCTAACGTAAAAGCACTGGAATTATTGCGGTAATACACTGCTTTATTCGTCGCAACATATAAACCACCATCCGTTCCAGCAATGTGCGAAATCGACTGAACACTCTCGTTATTCAGAATTGAATTGGTCCAATTATCCCAGCTTTGTCCCCCGTTGCTCGTTTTGAAGACTTTGTTTCCGTTTGCCCCACTTGCGTAGGCAATCCACAATTCATTCTCGTTGAGTGGATTGATAGAAAGTAACATGCGACGGCTATTTCCGCCAGGAATGGTTAATAATGTCCAGTTTTGTCCACCGTCAGTAGTTTTCCAAAGCTTGCCTGTATTTCCTGACGCTGGTTGCTGATTCAAATAGATGACATTTGGATTCGAAGAAGAAACCTCGATGTATTTCACTTGGTCATTCACGGAATTCCCAAAAGAAAAAAGCGCGTTAAACGAAGCGCCAGCATCTGTGGTTTTAAAAATGGTATTTTCCCTTCCGATATAGGCAATGCTGTAGCAATTTGGATGAAACTCCATTTCACTTGATTCCGCGGCATAATAACTTTCATTCGGTGCGTTCCCAAAAGGAGCTCCCCCAATTGGGTCACTCAAGTTAAACGGAATTCTCCTTCCACCAATATCAGAGAAATAAGTAAGACGATTCCTTCCTGGATTCACATAACCTGTAGGTGCTTCGCCACCGCCTAGTTCTAGGAAATTCCCAGCACCGTAATTCTCGTGGTAAGCTAAATTCCCATTGTGGTATAATCCACCAACAAGGACGTCTTCGTTCCATCCTGAACCGAAGCCCCAATAATCTGACCCACGCACTCCAGACATGCGAAATTCAGGATCAGTAGCAAAGAAATCGTTGGAATGATAGATTCCACCATCGGTTGTAATCCATGTTTCGTTTCCGACAACTCTGAAATCTTGATTGTCCACGTGTAGAGATAATGGACCTCCAACATAACCTGAAACTGAGGTAAATGTCGCTCCGCCATCTGTTGATTTGTATACGTTTAATCCGCCAACAAAAATGACGTTTGGATCGGTCGGTGATGCCATTAATGCACAATTGTAAAATCCTTGGTGATAAAGCCATGTACTTGTTCCAATTGCTAAATTCACGTGTGAAGTTGTGTATGGGCCACCCACAGGAGTATTCGGAAGTGTCCAAGTAGAACCACCGTCATCGCTGCGGTAAACACCAATGTAACCGAGATCATTTGGTTTCGATTCGCCAATTAAATATGCGTATACGCGATTTGGATCTGCGGGAGTGACTGCGATACGTGCGCCACCATCATTTCGTGCTGGATCTGTTGATGTATACCAGCCATTTGACTGTACAGCCCAAGTTTGTCCTGAATCCGTTGATTTTAAAAATTCACAATTCAAGGTGCTAGCGTTGTGTTTGACCAAATATAGGATTGTGCTGTTTGCTGTATTTGCCTTAATATCGTAACAAGCATCGGAATAGGGTTGTGTCCAATTCAAGCCACCATCCGTACTTTTAAAAAGTCCTTTATCTGTTGTTGCAAAAACCAGGTTGCTATTTCCTGGGTTAATCAAAATCTCATTCACACCAAAATTGGAATTTGGAAGTACATTGATCCATGTTGATCCTCCATCAATGGAACGAAGAATTCCTTTATTTCCTCCAGCAAAGACGGTATTTGGATTCGTATAATCTACTTCAACGGCAGTTACACCACTTCCAAAATCAAGCGCTAATGAAACGCAAGTCCAGTTTGCTCCCGCATCTATACTTTTGTACACTTCACCTGGTTCTGTTCCACAATAGCAGACATTTGGCATGTTTAAACATTGGTCAAAACTATAAACATTCGTTTGACCTGAACCTTGTGTTAGTCCTTCTTGGAAATTGGTGATTGGTCCCACGGCACTCCAGTTGGATGATTTTTGTTGCTTTTGTTTTCTCAAATATGCTTGATCGATTTGTCCTTGTTCTCCCTCGTTCGGTTTTTGGATATATCCAGCAGCATTTAAGTAAGGTTGTGCTGCTCTTCTCCAACGTTTGTAGTATTGTGTGTGAAACGTTTTGATGAAGTCGTGTTCTTGAAAATAAGAGCGATACAACGCATCTACTTCAAAGATACTTGGGTTTTCACTGTACATCAATTTTGCCCACTCAGGAAGTTGTGCAATTTCGTGTGTACTTGGTTTTTTTAGGTTTTGAGCGAAGGTCGCACATTGCATACAAGCAAAGACGATGGTGAATAGTAGTTTTGAGCGCATAATCTCTTTTTAATTGAGTCACGCTAATTTAGTGTTTTTTAAGAAATAGTTGTTCTAAGCGAGAAAGCGACTTTTCCATTCCGAACTTGGTAACATGCATGTTTTCAACTTGCCAAATACGCGGTAGCGTCTTTTCGCACAGAAACGATAAGCTACATTTCGAATCATTGGAGGTATAATTCTCAAGATCGATAACAGTTTCCAAATTCCACCTAAATCACTTAAAATACCTAATACGGCTGAACTTTCCGTGAGTACTTTTCCGTTTTTTAAATAGATCACAGAATCCATTGGATTAACCCTGAATGTCATGGTTTTCAGCTTTTCTTTCACGAAATCAGACTGTGCGGTGGTAAAATAAAATTGCTTTGCTCGGTCCTTTTTGAGAATAAACAGGACAAACGAATTACACAATATGCAAACTCCGTCGAAAACAATGATTTTTTTATCGACCATTATTTCTTTATAGGAACTTCGATTTTCTTCGGGTTTTTCACTTTTTCGTTCGTTAAAGCAAGTTCCAATACTTCAGACATTTTACTTACAAAGTGGAAAGTAATTCCTTTCAAATAATCTTCTTTGACCTCGTCAATGTCTTGTTTGTTTTTAGTGCACAGAATGATTTCCTTGATTCCAGCACGTTTTGCAGCAAGAATTTTCTCCTTGATTCCACCAACAGGTAAAACATCTCCTCTAAGCGTGATTTCACCGGTCATCGCCAAGTTTTTCTTCACTTTGCGTTGCGTAAATACGGATGCTAATGAAGTAAGCATCGTGATACCAGCACTTGGACCATCTTTTGGTGTTGCTCCTTCCGGAACATGAACATGGATATTGTGTTCATCAAATACTTCTTGATCCAGTCCAAGTAAATCACTGTGTCCTTTCAAGAATTCAAGCGCAATAACAGCCGATTCTTTCATGACATCACCTAAATTACCCGTCAAGGTCAATTTTCCTTTTCCTTTGGTGATGGATGATTCAATGAAAAGGATGTCTCCACCAACGGAAGTCCAAGCCAAACCAGTTACCACACCAGCGGTATCATTGTTAATGTATTTCGTTCGCGATCTTCCAGCTCCAAGGAACGTGAAAAGATCGTCCATGGTGATTGTTGGATTAAACGTTTCCTCCATAGCAATTTGACGGGCTCTATTTCTGACAAGTTTCGCTGTCACTTTGTCTAGGCCACGTACGCCGGATTCATTGGTGTATTCTTCTACGATTTTCTCCCAAACTTTTTTATCTACTTGGATGTCATTCTTCGTGATTCCGTGTTCAGCAATTTGCTTAGGAAGTAAGTGTCTTTTCGCAATTTCAATTTTCTCCTCGATGGTGTATCCATTCACCTCGATGATTTCCATGCGATCAAGTAATGGGGATTGAACCGTGCTTAAACTATTCGCTGTTGCAATAAATAAAACCTTGGATAAGTCAAATTCAGTCTCCACATAATTATCATAGAACGCGCTATTTTGTTCAGGATCCAAGACTTCAAGTAGGGCAGAGGAAGGGTCACCGTGGTGATTTCTACCCAATTTATCGATTTCATCCAATACGAAAACCGGATTTGCTGTTTCTGCT
Source organism: Flavobacteriales bacterium (assembly GCA_947496835.1). GTDB lineage: Bacteria > Bacteroidota > Bacteroidia > Flavobacteriales_D > Crocinitomicaceae > UBA952. The sequence goes on from CANMFV010000040.1 coordinate 6,042, forward strand.
TTTTTCAAGTTTTGCATAATGCGTCCAGGCATCGCTCCGATGTATGTTTTGCGGTGCCCACGGATTTCTGCTTCGTCGTGAAGTCCACCAAGGGACATGCGAATGTATTTTCTTCCAAGTGCTTCAGCAATTGATTTACCTAGTGAAGTTTTTCCAACTCCTGGAGGTCCATAGAAACAAAGAATCGGTGATTTCATGTTTCCTTTCAATTTGAGAACAGCCAAATATTCTAGAATACGTTCTTTGACTTTTTCCATGCCGAAATGATCTCGTTCAAGGATTTTCTTCGCACGATTCAAATCTAGTTTATCGTTGGTGTAAACTCCCCAAGGTAGGTCTAGCAATAAGTCTAAATAATTCATTTGAACGGTGTATTCTGCACCTTGCGGATTCATGCGTTGCAATTTTTCTAGTTCTTTGACGAATAGTTTTTTGACACGTTCGTCCCATTTTTTTGATTTTGCCCGTTCTTCAAAATCGCGCACATCTTGAATTTGTGGATTATCTCCCAATTCATCTTGAATGGTTCGCATTTGTTGATGCAAGAAATAATCGCGTTGTTGTTTGTCCAAATCCTTGCGAACTCTATTTTGAATTTCGTTGCGCATTTCGAGCATTTGGACTTCGAGGGTCAAATGTTCCATGACCATCATCACACGTTTTTTAACGTCCATTTCTTCCAACATCTCTTGTTTCTTTGCCACATCAGCGTTCATGTTTGACGAGATGAAGTTTACCAAGAAAGTTGGACTATCAATGTTTCCGATGGCGAATTGTGCTTCTGAAGGAATGTTTGGGCTTTCGCGAATAATTTGAAGAGCCAAGTCCTTGATTGTCTTAAACATAATATCAAGCTCTTGATTCCCTTGTTCAAATGGAATTTCTTTGAAAATGTTCACTTTCGCACGCATGTACGGCTCCGTTTGAACAGGTGTTACGATTTCAAAACGACGCTTTCCTTGAAGGATAACTGTTGAACTGCCATCTGGCATTTTTAATAATCGAATAATTTGAGCTACAGTACCAATGTTATGCAAATCAACGAAATTAGGCGATTCTTCCTCCTGATTTTTTTGAGAAACGACACCGATGATTTTATTTCCTTTGTTCGCTTCTTGTATAAGTTTGATGGATTTATCTCTACCAACTGTAATGGGAATAACAACCCCTGGAAAAAGGACATTGTTCCGTAATGGAAGAATTGGGAGTTCGTTAGGAAACTCTTGATTATTGACATTTTCCTCCTCTTCAGCGGTAATCAAAGGGATGAACTCTGCATCTGATTCCATGCCAGACATCCCGAAAAAACCGTGCTCAAATAAATCACTCATATCTTATGTGTTGCGACAACTTGTCATATTAGTTTTGAGAATCTCAAACTTTCGTAAGTAGAAACTAGCTGTGGCCTATTGGACAAGCATTGTGCCATGCTTGTAAGCACTGAAAATTCGTCAGTTTATGGCCTAGATTGGTGAAGCGTTTCAAAGATTTTGACATCCGCTTCTGTAAATGTCACGTGTCGGCGATCCATCATTGCTTTAGCTGCTTGAATGGCTTTGTCTAGTTGAAAAACACTCTGTTCCTTTTCTGCTAACCATGTGAAGGAAGGAAGGTGTTTTGGAGGAAAAGCATCCGAAAATACATTTACTGCAAATCCGATA
>CANMFV010000041.1 GCA_947496835.1 Flavobacteriales bacterium
AACTTGATGAAACTAGCCAAAGGTTACTTTGGAAGAAGAAAAAATGTATGGACCGTAGCTAAAAATGCTATTGAAAAAGGTATGCTTTATGCATATTCAGGTCGTAAACAAAAGAAAAGAAATTTCCGTTCATTGTGGATTACACGTATCAATGCAGGTGCACGCCTACATGGTTTGAGTTATTCTCAATTTATGGGAGCAGTTCACAAAAGTGGAATCGAATTAAATCGTAAAGTACTTGCTGATTTAGCGATGAACCACCCTGAGGCTTTTAAAGCTGTTGTTGATTCTGTAAAAAAATAAATTAAATTTATATCAGCTGAAAAGCCATTAGTCTTTCGATTAATGGCTTTTTTTTAATCCTTTCGTTGCTGTTATGTTGAAAATAGGCGTTGTTGGTACTGGTCATCTAGGTAAAATACATGTGCAGAATTTGCTCGAAATGCCTTTGGTATTCGATCTATGCGGTTTTTTCGATACGGATGTTTCAATTGTGAAAGAAATAGAACGTAAATTTCAACTAACATCTTTTAATCAATTAGAGGACCTGATTCGGGTTTCCGACGCTGTACTAATTGCTAGTCCTACAGAATCTCATTTTACCATTGCTGTTCAAGCGTTGAAAAACGGAAAGCACGTCTTCATTGAGAAACCGGTGTGCCTGACATCCGAGGAATCTAAAAAGTTATTACTTTATGCCCAAGAGGCTGGGGTGGTTGTTCAAGTTGGGCATGTAGAGCGATTTAATCCAGCGTTACTCGCCGCATCTCCTTTTATACAAACGCCATTATTTATTGAGTCTCGTCGTTTGGCGCCTTTTCAAAAAAGAGGGACGGATGTTTCTGTTGTCTATGATTTAATGATTCATGACATCGATATTGCGCTGAAAATTTCGAATTCAAATATTAAAAAAATTGCAGCTTTTGGAATGAGTGTTTTAAGTGAAACGATTGATTTTGCTTCTGTTCATTTGGAATTCGAAAACGGATGTATGTCAAATCTTACAGCCTCTAGGATATCTAATCATCGAGAAAGAAAGACGTGTTTTTTCATGGCGGATGCTCAAGTGGACGTAGATTTCTTGAACAAGGTATCTTTTTTTAAGCAATTAACCGAGGAGGTTACTGATCTGAAACCATTAAATCAAGATAACTTGCTTGTTGATGATTCGAATGCTATTAAACGAGAACTTCGTTCATTTGCACAATCAATTCATGAGGGATTAAAACCTGCTGTAAGCATAGAGGATGCTCATCGTGCCTTGCAAATTGCTGAATTAATTTCTGATCAAATACAAGAGTCAAATAAGTTGATGAAATAAAACTGAAAAAAATACGTTAACGAAATGATGAGAGTTTTATTGTACTTTGTTTTAGTAAGCGTGCTGTCAGCATGTATCAAGAATAATCCCAATCCTTCATGGATAGAAGTGAATCCTTTCATTCTGGTTTCCAATCCTTCTCTTTCAGGTTCTGAAGGACAATTAACGCAAGATTTTCGTGATGTTTGGTTATATATCGATGATCAGATGATTGGTTGTTTTCAAGCGCCATTTAAAATTCCCATTTTGAAGGAAGGTAACGTAAACATTAAAATTTATCCAGCTGTCAGAAACAACGGGATTGCAACGGATAAAAAGATTTATCCATTCATGAATGTGTATGAAATAAATTCACAGTTGACAAAAGACCAAACATTGACTGTTAATCCAGTTACGAGCTACGTCAATAATTCGAATTTTTGGATTGAAGATTTCGAGGATGCGTCCATTAAAATTCAAGATGATCCAAATACGAGTATAGCTAGTTTATTTACATCTAGTGATAACCTAACACCTTTCAATGGTTTTAATTACGGGAAGGTAGTTCTAAATACAATGGATTCTGTTTGGGTAGCAAATACAATCGATCAATTGTCAATTCCTAAGAATAAGCCTTGCTTTCTTGAAGTGGATTACTATAACACGAATTCCTTTATTCAAGGATTTTTAGCGGTTAGTGCAAATGGAAATATTTACCAAGACAATACTGGATTTAATGAGCAGCCTCTTAGTACAGTTAAATGGAAGAAAATGTACATTGAACTCACTGAATTAATAGGTAATTCAGCTAATGGTTCAAATTTCATCCAAACATTTAAAGCAAAATTGGATATTGGGCAAACGGAGACGTTTATCTGTATCGATAACATTAAAATCGTTTATAAGTAACATGAAAGATCGTTTTTGGGCTTCTTTGTTGGTATTTATCGATTATATTTTCGCTGCAATAGCATGGGGTGTTTTTTTCTATTTGCGTAAAACTCAAATTGAAGGTCAAGATTTTAATGCGGATTTGAAATTTTATTTAGGACTTACATTAGTCCCGCTATTTTGGGTCTTTTTTTATTTTATTCAGGGAACATACCAAGACATCCGGAGAATATTTCGCTTGCAAATGGTTAATTTGACTTTGGTTGCATCCTTTTTTGGGACAATTATTCTATTCTTTACCTTATTGATTGATGATGATGTGAAGTCGTATCAGAATTTCTATCGATCCATTTTCTTTTTGTTTGGATTGCATTTTTTTATCGCACTCATTCCAAGGTTGGTGTTCAATACCTTACTTATTCGCTTCATTCGAAGCAACGGACATGGATTTAAAACCATAATCATTGGTGGTAATGAAAAGGCTGTAGATATTTACAATGAGCTTATTCAGCAACAACAAAACACCAATTCATTCATTGGTTACGTAAATGTGAATGGCAAGGATACGCTGCTCAATGGTGTTATTCCATACCTCGGTCACGCAACGAATTTGGAAGATGTCTTGAGTGAACACGATGTAGAGGAAGTTATACTCGCCGTTGAAAGTTCAGATCACAATCGTCTAAAGGACATTATTTCTAGAGTAGATAATGGTCGTATTCGGATTAAATTACTTCCAGACATGTATGCGATACTTTCCGGTTCTGTGGAAATGACAAACATTTATGGAGCATTATTGATTGAAATTATACCAGATTCAATGCCTTTTTGGCAACAAGCGGTTAAACGATTTATGGATGTCTTTTTTTCGCTAATCGCTGTCCTTTGTTTGATTCCATTTTATATTTTTTCTGCGTTAGCCGTGAAACTTTCTTCACCCGGACCCATATTTTTCCTGCAAGATAGGGTAGGGATTAACGGGAAAGTTTTTCGCATCATCAAATTTCGTACAATGTACGTGAACTCCGAAAAACAAGGTCCACAGTTATCATCAGAGGGAGATCCTCGAATTACTCCTGTTGGTCGTTTTATGCGAAAAACGAGATTGGATGAATTTCCGCAATTTGTCAATGTACTGCTTGGACAAATGTCACTTGTTGGCCCGAGACCAGAAAGACAGTTTTACATCGATCAAATTGTGCAAGTAGAACCGCAATACATTCACTTAACAAAAGTCCGACCTGGGATTACTTCATGGGGACAAGTCAAATACGGATATGCAGAAAATGTGGATCAAATGTTGCAACGCATGAAATTCGACTTGATTTACCTCAAAAACAGAAGTTTGGCTTTGGACATTAAAATCATGTTTTATACAGTAATCATTGTCATTAAAGCCAAAGGAAAGTAGAATCTTACTCTATAAGTATTAGAATTCAAAAAACCTTTGTATCTTTGCACCTTCAAATTCATTTATAAACGTAGGTTTCGTACCTCAAATTGTAAACATTATGGCAACAAGAATCAGATTACAGAGACACGGTAAAAAAGGCAAACCATTTTTTCATTTGGTTGCAGCAGATAGTCGTGCAAAAAGAGATGGTAAATTCATCGAAAAATTAGGAACGTATAATCCAACTGCAAATCCAGCGGTAATTAACATCAATTTTGAGGCAACTTTAAATTGGGTTCAAACTGGAGCAGAAATGTCGGATACGGCCCGTGCAATTTTATCTTACAAAGGAGTGTTGTACAAAAACCACCTTTTAAACGGAGTTAAAAAAGGCGCTTTAACAGTTGAGCAAGTAGAAGAGAAATTTGCACAGTGGTTAGCTGATAAAGATTCAAAAGTTCAGAACAAAGTTGATGGATTAGTGAAAAATGCAGCACAAGAGAAAATCGCTCGTCAACAAGCGGAAGTAGCAGCAAACGCAGCGAAAGCAGCAGTAGTTGCGGCGAAAAACGCACCAGTTATTGAAGAAGTAGCTGAGGAAGTAGCGGTAGAAGAGACAACTGAAGAAGTTGTAGCTGAGGAAGCTCCAGCAACTGAAGAGGTTGTAGTTGAGGAAGCTCCAGCAACTGAAGAAGTTGTAGTTGAAGAAGCTCCTGTAGCGGAAGCAGTTGTAGCAGAAGAAGCTCCAGTAACTGAAGAAGTTGTTGCAGCAGAAGCTCCAGCAACTGAAGAAGCAGCACCTGAAGCATCAGAAGAAGCTGCAGCTGAATAAGCTTTATGCAAAAAAAAGATTGTTTTTATTTAGGAATAATAGCGAAACTTCACGGATTTAAAGGTGAAGTTTCGTTGTTTTTAGACGTTTCTAATCCAGCAGAGTATAGTACGCTTGATGCTGTGTTCGTAGAAATCGATGGAGGACTCGTTCCATTTTTCGTACAAAACATTAAAATTAAAACCAAAGGTTTCGTTGCGGTGAAATTCCAAGGTGTCGATAGTGAACAAGATGCGCAACGCATTTTAAAAAAGCCAGTTTACCTTCCAGAGTCATTTTTACAAGAATTAGATCAGACTTCATTTTACGACCATGAAATTATTGGTTACACCGTAATCGATGAAGTCCATGGTGATGTTGGCATTGTTGAAAATGTAATAGATATGGCTGCAAATCCATTGTTGCAATTAAATAAAAATGGAGTAGAAGTGTTGCTTCCAATTTTTGATGGACTTGTTCAAAAAGTTCAGCGCAAAAAAAAGGAGCTTTATGTAAAAGCTCCTGAAGGATTGATTGATCTTTATTTAGGTTAATTCACCTTTAATAATCCCAGAGCCAATTTCATTCGAATGACTTTTTTGGCTGCCAAATCAACTTTCTTTTTGAAATCTTTGTCATTCTGATAAGCAGCTAGAATTTCTTGATGTGCTTTCTTAGCATCTACTGGCATAAGTAGGATGTCGCATCCTGCATTGATGGCTTTATATGCTGCCAGCGGTACATTTACCACTCCTCCCATATTCATCGCATCCGTAACAATAAGTCCTTTAAAACCTAAACTGTCTTTCAATAATTGAGTCACAATTTTTTCGGAACATGTCGATGGTAATCCATCGGTATTGTATTTCGCATTGTTTTGAACAGCAATGTGAGCAACCATTATGGAAAGAACGCCATCAGCAATTAACGTTGGGTAATTACCGATTTCTTTCATCTCACCATCAATTACTTGCAATGCTTTATGCGTATCACCAGTAACAAGTCCGTGTCCTGGAAAGTGCTTTGCAGTAGCAATGATGTTGTTTTTCTGTGTTTCTTGAATGAATGCATTGGACCATGGAATAATATTCGCTGGAACTGCACCAAAACTCCTGAATCCAACGGTTGTATTCGGAGACATGTCTACAACAGGAGAGAAATTGTAATTTATTCCAATAGCATTTAAGTCTGTTGAAATTGTTTTTGCACACTCAATGACCTCGCCAACATTCATTAATTCATTTGCTTTTTTTACCACCGTTGAGCCAATGATCTTTCGATTAACTAAACTCGGCTCCGCATCAGCGCTATATAAGAATGGTAAATTCCCGTGTTTTTCATTGTTTGATTCAAAATCTTTAATCCAAGTTTTAAACTCCTCTTTCGTACCATTCAACATTAATACACCTCCGATAACGCGTTCTTTAATGTGTTGATCTATAATTGCTTTTGTTTGGCCTAGTCGACCAACCGCGGGCATGATTAATTGCGCTACAATTGCGGTATCATCAAGTTCTTTGAATACCCGCTCAACTTCTTTATCCAAACTTGAATTTTCTTTCAGGAAATCCGCTAATTTAAAAGGGATATCAGTTTTTGGTTGAATCGATTTTGCTTGTTTTGTTGATTCGCTAGACTGCGCACATCCTTGGAAAAGAAGTCCTGCTAAAAATAAAGGTGTGATGATTTTTTTCATATTAAATATTGTCTGTCTCAAATTTAACCATATCCTGTTTCCTGTTACCGTATTGTTCTCTAAGAAATAACCATGGCCTTGTCAATAACTATGCCTTTTACTCCAAATAAGAGAAAAAGCTTAACTTTAAGTTAATATTAGGTATGATACCACAATTAATCCAAGTATTAGACTTCTAACAAAAGAAACAATAATACGAATGAGAAAAATCTTTCTATTTCTTACCCTATCACAATCCGTAATAGGATTTTCACAGCTTCAAAATTTTTATGATCGCGCAACGATTCAAAGCATTGAAGTATTTTTTAGTTTTTCCAATTGGGATGCACAACTAGATGCTGCAGTTGCTTCAGAAGCCTATATTATCGCGGATTCTGTTCGAATTAATGGTGTTTCCTTCGATAGTTGTGGCGTAAAGTATAAAGGAAATAGTTCTTACAGTCCAACAAATCAAAAGAATCCTTTACACATCGAACTCGATCACATTAAGGGGAATCAAGATTACCAAGGATATACAGATATTAAGTTGCAAAATGGATACAAGGACCCATCCATGATTCGAGAGGTACTTTCCTATGCAATTCTAGAGCAATACATGGATTGTCCGAAAGGTAACTTTGCCAATGTTTATGTAAATGGCGTTTATAGAGGATTGTATTCAAGTGCGGAAAGTATAAATAAAACCTTTAATGCAAATCATTATTACCAAAGTGGAGATACTTATTTTAAATGTAATCCAATTGGAGGTGCTGGACCTGGGAGCACAGTTAGTCCTGATTTAAAATACATCAGTATGGATAGCAGTGCCTATTCCAATGGATATGAATTACGCAGTACTTTTGGTTGGAATCGTTTAGTGGATCTCATCAATACCTTGAATAATGATTTTACGAATATTGAGTCGAAATTGGATATTGATCGTGCGATTTGGATGTTAGCGTTCAATAATGTACTGGTTAATTTGGATTCCTACAGTGGAGCGTTCCGGCAAAACTATTATTTAACCTGGGATAACAATGCGCGATTCGTTCCGACGGTATGGGATTTAAATATGAGTTTTGCTGGATTTCCTGGTGGATCAGGTTCAAGTTCTAGTACAACAACCTTAGATCCAATGTCGAATAGTACTTCTACGATTCATCCGCTTATTGTGAAAATAATGGGGAATCCGATGTATAAACGCATGTACATGGCACACGTCCGTACTATGGTGCAGGAAATGTTTGCGAATGATTACTACTTAACGGTTGCGAATCAATTGCGCACAACGATTGATGCAACGGTGAATACGGATCCTTACAAATTCTACACTTACACACAGTTTCAAAATAGTTTAACTACTGCTGTCACAGGAACGGGTGGGCCTGGTGGAGGAGCAAGTATTCCTGGAATTCAAGCACTCATGGGTGCACGTGTTTCTTATTTCAACACCAATGCTAATTATGTCTTGGTTGCACCATCCCTTACAAGTTTCTCATCCTCTGTTGCAAGTCCGGTTTATA
>CANMFV010000042.1 GCA_947496835.1 Flavobacteriales bacterium
AAGCTATCATGTACAAAATGGCCTTCAAGCATGAGTAAGATAGCAATTGAACGCGCAATATCAATAAAATACAGACGCTGTTTGGAAGAATTATGTTCCGTTGTAATGGCTTGACTCATGTTCTTAATTTCGTTCGAAAGTTACGAAAGAATGCGCTAATGTTCGGTAAATACTTTATCAGTAAAGCAAAAAACACGAGAAACAGGATGGCGCCAATTATGGAAATTAATCCAGGCAACCTTGCTTGTAAAAGATCCCTTAAACTATATCCTATGAAAGCTCCATATAATAAAATGGCGTGGGCTACATAAACAAAAAATGTATTTTGACCCATTCCAAGGAACAATGGATGCTTGGCTATTTTCCATTCGGCTAAAGGAATAAACAGCGTAAAAAGAAGAAATACAAAACCTAAACGATCAAAATACCAGAAATTTTGAGGATGCGTTGAGTAGGTAAATTGTGGTGTATACCATGAAAGCACGGTGAACATCCAACCCAATGAAAAACTTGCAATGGCAAAGAGTAAGGTGAATTTGACGAGTCGTTTTTTGTCTTCGTGAATGGAATAACGAGCCAATATTGATCCAAATGCTCCGCCCATAAAGACAAACCCCATCCAAGGAAAAATCGAGAATTCTGTTTCAGGGCCTTGAACCATGTTTTGAATGAACGCTGGAAAATGGTATGGTAAGTAATCTTCAGTTGAACGAATAAAGAAGGTTCCGGTAAATAGACTAATACCTAGTGCAGCATAGAGCCAATGATAGGAAATCTTTAGTTTGAACCCTAGATAGGTAGCAAGAATCAAAAATAGAATGCTCAATCCAATGCACTGAAGTACATGAAATGTGTAGAAATGCGGATTAATATTTCCTTGTAAATAATAAGAGATATATTTAAAATTGATTTGAATTAAATACCCAATAAGTAACAACATCAATCCTCGTTTTACACCTTTTTTAACCCTTTTCAATTGCCAAAATTGTACCGGATCACTTTTCCTTAATTGAAGGTGTAACAAGAGGCTAAAAACGATTCCGGAAATGGTGAAAAATAAAGGTGCAGTTAATCCGCGCATAAAACCCCAAGCATTAAAAAGTAGATTACTTGAGTGTCCATTCTTGAAAATCTCGGCCATGTAGAAGTCGTAATTCACATAACTCATGGAAATGAAATGTCCCTGTAACATCATACAAATCGCCACACTTCTTCCGAAATCGATGAATTGAACCCTAGATTGTTGTTTAATTTCTTCCATTTACTGTGCGCTAATTCGTAATTCGATGATTTCAATTCGTCGTTCTTGCGATGCTGCTTTAGAATAAACGGAGTTTTTTTGATCGTAAAAATCATCACTCGTTTCTTTATTCGCTTGGTATTCGCCCATAGGAACTTCAATGAATTCCAATTGAGGGTTCTCCCCCAACATATATGCACCAAAACGTCCTTGTTGGATTTCTTCAAAGTAATTCTTCAAGGAATAAATGCGGCGCTTTGTCAAATGAACGTTGTAATCAGTCTTTGCAAGTGGACTAGCGAATCCTTGAACCATTAATTGAACGTGATTGCCCTTTTGTAACTCGTTCCAAACTTGATCGGTAAAAATAGTAAGGTCGCCGTAACCATTTTTCACTGCTTCATTAAAAAAGGTGTTTAACTCCCTTGTTGCCTTTTGGGCTTGAATAGAATCTCGTTGCAATCCAACTTTTGTTTGGTATTCACTGAATTTAGCTTGATATTTAAGGTAAGAATCCGTGTAACTTAGTTCGGTAAAATCAGAAGTTGTATTTGCATCTGGTTGATCATTTTCGAAATATAGTTGGATTGGGAGTTCGACAATTTCAATCGACGTTTCTTGGTCTGTATTCGATTTAATCGGTTTTCGTCTCGGTATTTCAGCTACATAAATATCGCTACAACAGGTTGGATTCTTCGCGTACAAACTTCCAAGACGATTCGAAGAAACAAAAGTGGAATCACCAGATTGAAAATAATATTGATCTGCAGCCGGACTGTTTAATGGTAAACCGACATTTATTGGAGGTCCAAATTTCCCTGAGCGATATTCACTATAAAATGCATCTTGTCCTCCGAATCCTTGGTGCCAACTCGATGAGAAATACAAGCGTTGTTCAGTGGTATCAAACCAAGGAGAAATGTCGTTTTCAAGCGAATTAATCGGTGAGACATTCGTCACCGAAGCAGGTTTCCCATCTTTATCTAGAATTGCGTACCAAATATCCATTCCACCTTTTGTTCCAATTCGATTCGATGAGAAAAAAAGCACGTCCTGACCATCCAATTTTGATAGGTGTGGCATAGTAGTATTTGCACCAATCTCATTCACTAGTTCATTTAAGGAATCCAAAGGAGCCCATGTACCGTTTGATTCCTTTTTACTGAAGACAATGGCACATGAATAGTTGAAATTATCATCTTTACAGACACTATAGTAAAAAGTCTGTCCCGGTGAAAAACTTCCGTTTCCAATACTTTGACCGGAAGGAATCAATTCGCTTAGTTTTTTAGCTACGCTATCTTTGTTGTGCAGCGAAACTTCATACACGGCAGTATGATAGCTTTTCGTATAGACCTCTTGCAAATCTTCATCCGTAGAATCAGCCTTTAATGATGAAAAATACAGCAGGCCATTATGTACGGAATGACCAAATTCTGCATCATAGGAATTGATGTTTTCTGGCAAAGGGCCCAGTTGAATTCCTAAATCTGGACCGATTTTCCATTGTTTCAGCGCCCAATTTGTTGATTCTACTTCTTGCGCTGCCTTTTTATAGCGAAAACTAGTTTTGTCCTCTGAATAGATTTTTTTGGCTGTTTTAAAATGTTCAAGTGCCTCTTTGTATTTTCCATTCTGTTTTTGCATCAAAGAATAAAAGAGGATGGCTTCTGGATATCTTTCTGCTTCTTCATCTTTTGAATAAACGATGGAATAATATTTTTCTGCTTTGGCATAGTCTTTATATGCCCTGTTCGTTTCTGCGATTTTCCAAACCAAATCGATGTTATCAGGGTCTAATTTTAACGCTTGTTGGTAATAATCAAGGGCGTAATAGTAATCGCCTTTTTGAAATTGTTGGTCTCCAAATGTAAGTACATCTTTTAATTTGACTTGACCCAAACTAAACAGTGGTATGAGAATAAGGCCGATTAGATAAAATCTGGACATACGCGGTGAATGATTTGTTTGGGTTTAAATCGACTTAAAACATATTTGAATGATAGTTCAAATCCACCCCGTGCATTGCTTGCAGGGACTAACATAGAATAATTTATATCGTAACTTACTCCAACATACATGGGGCCTTTTTCATAGCCCAGATTTAGTGCAACGGCATCCCTGTTTCTCCACCATAGTCCACCATAAAACTGAATTTTATCCCGTTGAGAAAATGCATAACGTGCAAGGCCGCCGATCATGAGTTCTTGATATACTCCTTGTTTACTCCATTGAAAACTTGGTTGAATGGTCCAGTCTGTATTTAAGATATAACTTGCTTTTGTGAAAATAGTCCACCGAACATCTCGAAGAATTACTTCATTGTAAAAACCTTGGTTAGGTCGGTTTAAGTTTAAACATGAAACCCCGTAATGAAAGCTCCATTGATCATCCCATTTCCAATCATCGATTACGCCAAGTCCAAAGGAAAGATTCATTTTAGAATCACTTTGAAAGGATTCATTTGTTGGAGCGTTTGGATTAAAAACAAACCCATTATACTGGTTATCGAAGTAAAGGTAGTCCCAATTTACTTGCCTGTAATTAAAACCAAGGTTTAGTCCAGGACGAAAGGAATGTTCAGGAAGTATGTCAAATTGTAACGAGTAACTGATGTTTGCTTGTCCTTCAAGGGTACTTAATTTCCCATCACCAACTTGATCATGGAATCCTAAAAACCCAAGTCCAAAATTTTTATATTTGGTATCAACAGAAAATGAACTCGTACTGAAAGGTACGGTGACACTCCGCCATTGATTTCGGTAATTTGCGATGAAGCGAAGGTCCTCTTTGAACGACCCTGCATTACCTGGATTTTGGAACAAGGGATTGTCATTGAATTGTGTCCAATGAATATCCTGCCCCATTAAAAAGGAACTTTGAAGTAAAAAAAAGAGAATTAAAACATGTCTCATAGCAAGCTAGGCATGACGAATATACGAAATTTGCTTGTCGAAAACGATTATGGATTGGTTAAGGACACTGGAATGATCTTTCCATTCAAGTACCGATGAGCAGTCAATGAAAAATCTTCAATAAAAGTAGCCATTTGTGCAGGAGAAAGTGGCGCTTGATAACCAGGAAACGCTTGTTCCAACATTTCTGTTTGAACCGCACCTAGACAGAGGCAATTCATTTTTATCGTTGTTTCTTTGTATTCTTCAGCAAACAATTCCGTAAATGAACAAAGAGCTGCTTTTGATGTCGAATAAGCTGCAAGTCCAGCAAATTTCATGCTTCCTTGGAATCCACCCATGGAACTAATATTGACAATGTGAGCTCCTTCCGGATTTAATTTTGGTATAAAACATTGGATATTCTCCATTACCCCAATCACATTCACTTGGTAAGAAGTCGTAAGATCTTCGTGACTTAATTCTTGAAATGGTTTGTTCACCAAAAATCCAGCGTTTTCAATGAGCACATCAATCATTGGAAGTTTTTCCAAAAGTTGATCAAGCTGTTCCCGAATGTTTGACTCGAGGTTTAACTGAAAACAATGAACATTTTTCTCATTAAAAAGGGAATTCATGCGATCGATGTTTCGCGCAAACGCATATACGATATGATCAGGATTCCGTGCATATTGTTTCACCAAAGCAGCACCAATTCCTCGACTGGCGCCAATCACTACAATGTGCTTACTCATCGAAGCTAACGATTAATTCAGCGCTTGTTGGGAAAGCTTGACAGGTTAAAATGTACCCGTTATCCACTTCTTCATCCGTCAAGGAGAAGTTAGAGCGCATTTTGGCAGTACCTTTCAATACTTTCGCACGACACGAGCAACATACTCCTCCACGACATGAGTAGGGTGCGTCCAATCCATTTTTTTCAGCAAGTTCCAACACACTGTGTTGTTCGCCTTTCATTGTAAATGAAGCGGTTTCGCCGTCAATCATTACTTTTACTTGGCTTTCACCTTGAAAACCATTGCTTTCTGATGTCGCTTTCGCTTCAACAGGGGTAAACAATTCCACGTGAATTTTATCTTTGGATACACCAAAGAAATGAAGGCAATCTTGCATTTCTTCTACTAGTCCGCTTGGACCGCAAATATAAAAAGCATCGGCTTGTAATAACTGAAGATTTTCTTTAATTTTTTCTGTGAATCGATCTTTTGTCAATCGACCGAATGCATAACCATTGCTTTCTTCTTGACTCAAGAAATGGGTACATTGAACAGAATGAAGTTGCGCCAGTTCCGTTTCAAACAAAATAGAAGATTTGGATTTACTTCCATAAAATAACTGCATATTCGTTTTGGAATCCAAGTGTTTTGCCATGGAAAGGATAGGGGTGATCCCACTTCCTGCCGCCATACAAACAATGTTTTTTGAAGCTTGATCTAATTTAAAGTTCCCTTCCGGTTTCGCTATCCAAATTGGAAAATCAGTGGATGTTTGATTGTTTAGGAAATTAGAAACAACTCCTTGGTCAATTCTTTTTACAGCTACAGCGATTGGTTCATTCGGACCACTACAAATGGAATAGGAACGACGTTCTTTCTTCCCATTAATCATCACTTCTAAGTTGATGTACTGTCCCGGGATGAACTGAAATTCCTTTTGTAATTCAGCAGGAATTTCAAATGAAATTTGAACTGCATCTTTGTTCAGATGAATTAATTCCTTCACCGTGATATCGTGAAAACCTCTACTTATTGTTTCCGGTTTTTCACTTTTCTTAAATCGATCGAAGATTCCCATGATTAGTCGTCAAATGATACAAGTACTTCCTCGCTAGTAGGATGCGCTTGACAGGTTAATATATATCCAGCCTCTACTTCTTCCGGAGTTAAAGCATAATTCAAATCCATGCGAACGGTTCCCTTTAAAACCCTCGCTTTACAGGTACAACAAACACCACCTTTACAGGCGTAAGGAACGTCTGAACCTGCTTTGTATGCCGCGTCGAGAATCGTCATTCCATTCGAATCCAGCGGAAAAGAAACGGAATCATCGTCCATCACAACCGTTACATTCGTAGCAAGTTGATCTCCTAAATCGATGATTGGTTTCGCTGTTTTTGCTGCACCGGAATGAAATAATTCAAAGTGAATTTTGTTGCTCGTTACTCCTTTTGTAGTCATGGCAGCTTTCACATCCAAAATCATCTGTTCTGGACCACAAATAAATACATCGTCGATTTGCTCATTTTGCAGAAAGGCTTGATGAAGAGCTAAGGATTTTTGCTCATCAATTCGTCCCTTTTGAATCACATTTCCTATGTTTTCTCTTGAAAAAAGATGCACTAAGCAAAAGCGATCTAAGTATTCATTTTTGAGGTTTTCTAGTTCTTCTCGGAAAATCACCTCTGAAAATCCTTGATTGCCGTAAAACATTGTTACGTGGCTCTTCGGCTCTTCTCTCAATACAGATTTTGCAATGGAAAATATTGGCGTAACACCACTTCCAGCGGCGAATAACACATAAGATTTACTGTGATTACTATCTGTTTCTAATTTGAAGTTCCCCATTGGATTCATCACGTCTAAAACATCTCCTTCTTTTAACTCGTTAAGTGCATAAGTTGAAAATATTCCGTTCTCAACTTGCTTGATGGCAACACGCCATTCATGATCAGAAGGGGAGGAGCACAGCGAGTACGATCTTCTCACGTCTTCATTGTTGATTTGACTTCTTAAGGTGAGGTATTGTCCAGATTGGTAACGAAAATCACCTTGTAACTCAGTTGGTATTTCAAAACTAATTGAAACACAGCTTTTAGTCTCTTTGCGTATGTTTTTTATCTGAAGAGAATGAAATTTTGGCGTCATTCAAGTTGAAATTTAAATTGAAGTCAAATTTACACAATACTTAAGTATTTTGTCTGTTTTTAGGAACAATGTTCTGCGATATTTGTTTAAAGTAAATATTGATATTTCGTATATTTGTCAAAAGCAGTAAGAACATGAAAACAATGGATTTACAAGAATTAGAAAAGCGCTTCCAGGAAAAGATTGATAATGAAATTAAGATCGAGCCAAATGATTGGATGCCAGATGAATACCGTAAAACGTTAATCCGTCAGATTTCGCAGCATGCGCATTCTGAAATTGTTGGAATGCTTCCTGAGGGGAATTGGATAACACGTGCCCCGAATTTGCGTCGCAAAGCGGTGTTGTTGGCAAAAGTACAAGACGAAGCCGGACACGGACTTTATTTATACAGTTCTGTGGAGACTTTAGGTGCTGACCGTGAAGATACGATCGATGATTTACATTCAGGAAAAGCGAAGTACTCATCTATTTTTAATTATCCTGCTGTTACTTGGGCGGACATTGGTACCATCGGTTGGTTGGTTGATGGCGCAGCAATCATGAATCAG
>CANMFV010000043.1 GCA_947496835.1 Flavobacteriales bacterium
CTTCGATGCAGCCACACAATTATCCATAAACACACATGCATTTTTTAATGTAATTCCAAATATTCAAGGTCAGTTGAGCATTGAATCACAAGAAGATATCTTCACTTTTCTGGGGCAAGATTTAAGTTGTTGGATGAGTTCCTACGAACGGATGGAAAGTATCCTGAGAAAAGAATACGATCGTTCTGTGGAGATTTATGGAAACTTGAATGAAACTGTTCGACATACGTTACCGAGTTCTTTGTATTTATCATCCGTTGAACTCCAAAGAAGCTTGGAGCGCATCAAAATAGTCGAATGGGGCCCAGTATTCCATTATAAAACCAAGAGTCTCTTCGAATTCGATTTCATACCACAACCAAATTTCAACAAAAATTTCGAACTACTAAAAACGGATTTGCTCGCTCGACAGTCCAATCGCTTTGAGAATTTAATTTTCTCCAATCAACCAAGACAAATTGAACGTCTATACCAAATTTTTGAGGATATCGGAGCAGAAGTAAGCTTTACAGCCATCAATTTCTCGCTTCATGAAGGATTTATTTCTCCAGAATTAAAATTAGTCTGTTATACGGATCATCAAATCTTTGAACGCTACCACCGCTTTCGTTTAAAAGAAGGATTTAGACAAGCCAAACAAGCCCTTACCTTAAAGGAGATTTACAACCTTCAAAAAGGCGATTATGTCACACATATCGATCACGGTGTCGGACAGTTTTCTGGTTTGGAAACAATCGATGTCAATGGAAAGCCACAAGAGGCCATACGTCTTATTTATAAGGATGGGGATGTACTTTATGTCGGAATTCACTCTTTACACCGAATTTCTAAGTTCACCGGGAAGGATGGTTCCGTTCCTAAAATGAACAAACTTGGAACACAAACGTGGGCAACCTTAAAGAATAAAACGAAAAAGAAAATCAAAGAACTTGCCTTTGATTTAATTAAATTATACGCCACGAGAAGGAGTCAGCCAGGCTTTGCGTTCGCACCAGACAGCTATATGCAGAACGAATTGGAAGCGTCCTTTATGTTTGAAGATACGCCTGATCAGTTTAAAGCTACACAGGATTTCAAACGCGACATGGAGGCCTCAACTCCAATGGACCGCCTAATTTGTGGAGATGTCGGTTTCGGTAAAACGGAAGTAGCCATTCGTGCCGCTTTCAAAGCAGTGACCGATTCAAAGCAAGTAGCAATATTGGTGCCCACAACCATTTTGTCCATGCAACATTACCGAAGTTTCAAAGAAAGACTTTCAGCTTTCCCTTGTACGGTTGATTATATTAATCGCTTTAAATCAGCAAAGGATGTTACGGAGACATTGAAGAAACTTGCGGAAGGAAAAATTGACATTCTCATTGGTACACATGCCGTAGTTGCAGACCGCGTGAAATTCAAAGATTTGGGACTCATGATTATCGATGAGGAACAAAAATTTGGTGTCTCGGTCAAGGATAAGTTAAAAACAATCAGAGCGACGGTTGATACATTGACTTTGACAGCAACCCCCATTCCGAGAACCTTGCAATTTTCCCTCATGGGCGCACGCGATTTAAGTATTATCAATACACCTCCTCCAAACCGACAACCGGTCCTTACCGAAATTATTACATTTCAGGAAGAAACAATTCGAGATGCGATTGCATATGAGGTTTCGCGCGGTGGACAAGTATTTTTTGTCAATAATCGTTTGTCGAATATTCGTGAAATAGCTGGAATGATTAACAGGTTGTGCCCGGGAGTGAGAGTGGGAATAGGCCATGGTCAAATGGATGGCAAACAACTCGAAAAAATCATGATGGATTTTATCGAAGGGAAATACGATGTCCTTCTTGCGACAACCATCATAGAATCAGGCATTGATATTTCAAATGCCAATACCATCATCATCAATGATGCAAATAAATTTGGCTTGAGTGATTTACACCAATTACGTGGAAGGGTAGGACGATCAAATAAAAAGGGATTCTGTTACCTCATTGCTCCAAAATACAGCGTATTAACAAGCGAAGCGCGAAAACGATTGGAGGCATTAGTTCAATTCTCCGATTTGGGTTCAGGATTCAATATTGCCATGAAGGATTTGGACATTCGTGGTGCAGGAAATATGCTCGGAGGAGAACAAAGTGGATTTATATCCGAAATTGGCTTCGAGATGTATCAAAAAATCCTGAATGAAGCCATGAAGGAATTAAAAGAAAGCGAGTTTAAAGATTTATTTGATGACCGCCATACGGATCAATTTGTAACATCCTATGTGCAAGACTGTATTTTTGAAACGGATATGGAAGTTCGTATACCGGATGATTATGTAAACAATGTTGCTGAACGATTGAGTCTATACCAATCCCTAGATAGTCTAAAAAATAAATCGGAATTGAATCAGTTTTCGAAAGACCTCATTGATCGATTTGGACCACTTCCAAAAGCGGTGAAAGAATTGTTGTTCTCTTTTGAATTGCGTTGGTTAGCTGAAGAACTAGGTTTAGAACGATTGGTTATCAAGTCTGAAAAATTAGTGGGTTACTTTATCGCCAATCCTCAGTCAGCTTTCTTTGAAACGGAAGCGTTTACGTATACGCTTAATGCCATCATGAAGCACCAAAGTGGCTACAGATTGGTTCAACAAAATGATAAACTCCGCTTGGTCATTGAACCAATTCGACACATCAAAGATGCATTTGAGAAATTAAGCGCATTACAACTTCCTCAAGTTTAAGCACAAATAAGCACAATCTATTAACCTACGTCAAGAGAAAGTTCAACTGAAATAATGAACTTTGCCTTCAAATAATTGTTTTAAAAAAAATTAAAATATGAAAAAAGTAGTTTTATCAGTTTTTGCAGCATTTGCATTGCTTTCGTTTACAGCATTAGAAGTAGCTAATTGGTCATTGGACGGAGCTCATTCTCGTCTTGGATTCACAATCGTTCATAATAACATCACAAACATTAGTGGTCAGTTTTCTAACTTTGACGTGAAAGTCAGCACACCAAATGAAGATTTCGTTGGAGCGTCAATCGAAATGACGGCACAATCAAACTCTATAAATACAGGATTAGAAATGCGTGATAATCACTTAAAAACAGCAGATTATTTTGATGCCGAAAAATTCCCGACGCTTACGTTTAAAAGTACGTCAATTAAAAAAGGAAAAGGAAATAACTACATCATTCTTGGTGATTTCACGATGCACGGTGTAACCAAAGCAGTTTCACTTATTGGAACGCATACTGGATCTGCTAAAAATAGAGCTGGTGGTGATGTAGCTGGATTGCAAATTGTTGGTGTTGTAAAACGTTCAGATTTTGGAGTAGGTGAGGCTGGTCCAGGTTTATCTGACGAGGTGAACTTAATCGCAGACCTAGAAGTATCTAAGAACTAATTTAAATTTCTTGAATAGATGAAAACAGTTAGTTTTTTGTTGGTCTTTTTCATCTCTTTGACAGTTTTTGGTCAAGGATGGAAAATATTGGAGTCACACAACGTCGCTTTTTCAAATAAAGATGTCAGCGGAACGTTTGATGATATCAGCGGTAACATTACCTTTGATCCAGCCAATCTAACAGCTGCAAAGCTGAACTTTAAGTTAAAAGTTGAGTCTATTAATACAGGGAATGGTTTGCAAAACAAACATGCAAGAGGTGATGAGTGGTTTCATGCGGAGAAATATCCTTTCATAGAGTTTGAATCAACTAAGATTGAAAAAACAGAAGCTGGATTTAAAGCCATTGGAAAACTTGAAATGCATGGAGTAAAAAAAGAGGTGTCTATTCCTTTTACTTTTGTAAAAAAAGGGAATAAAGGCACTTTTGTTGCCAAATTCAGCGTGAGCAGATCAGAGTACAACGTTGGTAAAAAAGGAAATGATGTTGCTGATAACCTTAAAATAACGGCGACATTACCTGTTCAGAAAAAATAATTAATTATGCTAAAAAAAATCATCTTTGCTCTTACTTCGGGTTTACTCGCTGGAGTTGTTTCCTACTTATATGGTGACATGATCCAAACGCAGTTAGTAGAGGACTATTCAAAAGAAGTTCCAACTATGGCTATTTTCATTTCCTGTTTAATAGGAACAATTTTAGCAACTGTTGGTCATTGGCTATTTACGAAGTTCGTTCCTAAGTTTGGAGAGCTTATTTTTGGAATCTTTTTTGCAGGACTTACAACGGCTAGCCTTATTGGTGTACTTGGTTTCGTCTTCAAGGGAGAGACAACGGAAGCACATCAATACATCTTTTATTCTTATGCAATGCCTATGCATTTCTTTCCTTTTTTGGCATGGTATTCGCTCAAACCACTATTTGAAAGAAAGTAACTAAATCAAGGAATTTATAAAGGATGCTTCGGCATCCTTTTTTTTTGAAAAATAATCTCAGTTTTTCACAACGATTTCTTCATTTAGACGTTTAACCTTTGGTAAACATGATGAAACGTAATTTATTTTTGACTTTGGTCGCATTAGCGATGTACTTAACGACATGGAGTCAATTGATTACGAATTCATCATTGTCTCCACAAGGACTCGTTCAAAATGTACTTTTGGGTAGTGGTGTAACGGTTTCCAATGTCACTTACAATGGAAGTCCTGGCGCTATCGGACAGTTTACGGCAAATAATACAAACCTTGGGATTTCTCAAGGAATTGTCATGACAACAGGTACCGTACAAGCAACGTCAAGTGGTCCGCAGGGACCAAACAATCAATCGAATGCCGGAATGGACAATAATGCTCCAGGTTCAACATTACTTACAAATCAAGTGTTAGGTGGCACACAAACGTTTAACGCTGCTACGCTAGAATTCGATTTCATTCCATATGCTGATACTGTTCGCTTCAAATATGTGTTCGGTTCAGATGAATATCCAGAATTTGCACCACCTAATAATTCGGGTTACAATGATGTTTTCGGATTTTTCATTTCGGGTCCAGGAATAGTTGGAAGCCAAAACATTGCACGTCTACCAAATGGAGGTGGAATCGTATCTATCAACAACGTAAACGCAATAACCAATCAACAATTTTTTACCTTTAATGGGGATGGAAACTCTCCTCCATATAATAGTAGTCCACAGTACATTCAATATGATGGATTTACAAAGGTTCTAGAGGCCGTGTCGAAAGTTCAATGTGGACAAACTTACCACTTGATTATTGCTATTGCTGATGCTGGTGATGGTCAATGGGATTCAGGAATGTTCCTAGAAGCAAATAGTTTATCGACCAAAACACCAATTGAAATTGATTACACACTTTCTCAGCAAGTATATCCCAATCCGGATTGGTTAGCGGAAGGTTGTGTATCAGCAACAGTTACATTAACACGCCAAAATAATTTATCTAGCCCTTTAACAATTCCCGTTCAAGTGAGTGGCACAGCAACAAATGGACAAGATTATTCTGGAATTCCAGGTAGTATTTCTTTTGGTGCGGGTCAAAATACAACGACTTTCACCATGAATGCCTTATTTGATAATTTAACAGAGGGACTGGAAAATGTTGTTATAACGCTTCCTATCAGTGACCCATGTGGAAATATTACTCCATTGGTTGTTACGTTATACATACAAGATGTAGCACCAATAAACGTTTCCATCAACGGTGGAACAATTACTTGTCCTGGTGACCCGATTAACTTAACATCAAGCGTTTCGGGTGGAGTCACACCCTATCAATATGTATGGAGTACAGGAGAAACAACGAGCTCCATTAATTTCACCCCCGCATCATCCCAAACAATCTCCGTTCAAGTCACAGATGCTTGCGCAAGTACTCCCGTATTTAGTTCTATTTTGGTAAATGTCCCACAATATCAGCCAATCACTTTATCTGTCAGTAATGACTTAACAGAAGTCTGTCCTTATATACCCGTAGATTTTGGTGTAATCGCGAGTGGAGGAATAGGTGCTTTGAGCTATATTTGGACGGTCAATAACACCTTAATTAGCACCAGTGATTCAATTTCGATTTCACCATCGATGACCACAAGTTACATCATACAAGTAAGTGATATTTGTGGTAATGTTGCCACCGATTCTATTCTTTACACAATTACAAGTCCACCATTAACCTTACAAATGAATGGACCGATTCAAATTTGTCCAGGGGATAGTGCTTTTCTACAAGTAACGGCGTCAGGTGGATTCGGGAACTATTATTATTTGTGGACACAAACCAATGAAACAAGTCCGGGAATTTGGGTAAATCCAGCAGCGTCGACCTCCTTTTTTGTTCAAGTATCTGATGAATGTCAAACCTTCTTTGTAACGGGTGTTTCCCTGGCTCAGGTCATTAAGCCAATTGCAGACTTTTGGGTGATGACTGAATATCCAATGGAAGGACTAAGTACTTCGTTTTTAAATCAATCTCAAAATGCGTGGGCCTATTCATGGGATTTTGGTGATGGTAGTTTAAATTCTTTTTTAATCAATCCAGTTCACATCTATTCCGATCCAGGTGATTATCTTATCACCTTAATTGCTACTAATGAGAAGGGCTGTGTAGATAGTATTAGTAAATGGATTAAAGTGATTCCAGAACGGTACATTTATTTTCCAAATTCGTTTACGCCGGACAACGATGCGTGTAATGAATTTTTCTTTGGAAATTTTATCGGAATTATTGGCGGTCACTTTTACTTATACAACCGTTGGGGCGAACTTATTTTTGAGTCAACAGACCTAAATTTCAAATGGGATGGAACATATGATGGAGTTCCTGTGCAGATCGGCACCTATTCATGGCATTTTGTGTATGAAATCGGTAAGGGAATATTTGAGGATTTAACGGGACATGTGAACGTCATACGTTAAAGACTATTTAGCATTGTATCACTCACTGGATAATTCAATGACTTTGCTTTCAAAATGTAGGTTTTCGCTTTTTCCTTGTTGCCGATTTGTTGAAAAGCAATACCGGCATTAAACCAAATGAATGGATCATTTTGATTCAAAACAAGGGCTTTTTCTAGTGATCCTGCACCAAGTTGATATTTCCCTTGATTAACATAGGCTGTACCTTGATAAAAATGCGGCTCCCATCTGTTGGGCGCTATTTGAACTAATTTTTCACTGGTTTTTATACACGCAGTGTAGTTTTTACTATTCAATTCTGCCGCACATATATTAATGAGCGTTGTAATATCGTTTGGTCGTATCTTCAATGCATTTTTAAAATCAGTCAATGCTTTTTTGTAATCGAGCATTTTAATATAGGTAATCCCTCGGTTAATGTAAACATCATAGGCATTGGGATTTCTTTCTAATGCCATGGTATACATTTGCAATGAAGAGTCGAAATCATTCATGAGTGCGTACATGTTTCCAACATTTGAATAGATCAGTGGATCCTTGACTTGTGCTTGTACTAGCACGAGGTAGTCCTTCATGGCAGCGGTTGAATCCCCATTCTCGCGGTAAAAATTCCCCCTATTTTTATAAGCAACTTCTACTCCATTTTGCACTACATCAACAGATCCCCCTTTATTTTTAAGGATAAAAGGATATTTTTCGATGACATCA
>CANMFV010000044.1 GCA_947496835.1 Flavobacteriales bacterium
AACAATTACATTAAAATGTTTGTTTGGATTTGAGCAAACATTAGTAGAGGAATTGGAAGAACTTGGTTACCCGAAAGCGGAGCAACTCAATCGAGCTGTTCGGATCAAAGGAACATGGAGAGATGTGTACTATTTAAATCTATATGCACGTTGCGCTATTTCGATTCTTGTCGAGCTCGACAAGTTCTACATTAAATCAGAAGAAGATTTGTACCGTAAATCAATGAAGATTAAATGGACCGAAATTTTCGACGGATCCAAAACCTTTGCGGTAAAAGGTGCTGTTTTCTCAACCTTATTTAACAACACGCAATATCCGTATTTAGTTGTAAAAGATGCCATTGTGGACTCATTCCGCAATGAATTCGATGATCGTCCGGATGTTGAATTAAAGCGTCCGCAAGTACTATTTGACTTATACATCAAAGAAAATGAAGTTACGATTTCCTTAAATACAAGTGGAATTCCTCTTTTCCAACGTGGTTACCGTGAAGCTGTCGGAGATGCTCCAATCAATGAAGTCGTTGCTGCAAGTTTAATCCGTCTATCGAAATGGGACCGCAAGACAACCTTTCTTGATCCTTTCTGTGGATCTGGAACATTATTAATGGAAGCCGCTTTGCTCGCATCAGGTATCCCTTCGAACATCGAACGTCAACATTATGCGTTTAAGAATTTAAAAAATTACGACGAAGCTGTTTGGAATGACATCTATGACAATGCGCCAAGAAATGTCCGATCACTTCCCTGTCGAATCATGGGATCTGATTTATCCGATGAAATGATTTTAAAAACACGTCGCAATTTACGTGCGATGAGTTTTGGACGCTTCATTGAAACAAAAGTGTGTTCCTTTGATGAAATCACCAAAGAAGAAGACGAGGCGATTTTTATCCTTACGAACCCACCTTACGGGGAACGTTTATCAGCGAATACACACGAACTATATGAAAATATCGGTAATTGGCTAAAACACACGATGACCAATTCTCAAGCTTGGGTGATTACCTCAAGTGAGGAAGGATTAAAATCCATTGGACTGCGTCCAAGTGTGAAACATAAAGTCTTTAATGGCGACTTGGAATGTAGTTTCCGAATGTTTGAAACGTATGCAGGGTCTAAGCGGACACATTTTCCGTTTGATGAGCAAGATGAACAAACAGAAAATTAACCCCATAAAAAAAGCCCCTGACGATTCTGTCAGGGGCTTTTTTTATCTTATCGTTTCGAGATCTCTACATACTCTCGGTCCGTTTCGCCGATGTAAATCTGACGTGGACGACCGATTGGTTCTTTGTTCTCTGTCATTTCTTTCCATTGAGCAATCCATCCTGGAAGTCTTCCTAAAGCAAACATGACAGTAAACATTTCTGAAGGAATTCCTAATGCTTTGTAGATGATTCCAGAATAGAAATCTACGTTTGGATATAAGTTTCTTGCTTTGAAGTATTCGTCTTCTAGTGCAACTTTTTCTAATTTCTTAGCGATATCTAACAAGGGATCATTCACACCCAATTTAGCTAGAACCTCGTCACATGCTTTTTTGATGATGTTCGCACGTGGATCAAAGTTTTTGTATACGCGGTGACCAAAGCCCATCAAACGGAATGGATCTTCTTTGTCCTTCGCTTTCAACACCCATTTGTCTACATTTCCACCATCATTGTGGATTTGCTCCAACATTTCGATTACTTCTTGGTTCGCTCCACCATGCAGTGGACCCCAAAGTGCAGAAATACCAGCAGAAACGGTTGAGTATAAATTCGCTTGTGAAGAACCTACGATACGTACCGTCGATGTTGAACAGTTTTGTTCATGATCAGCATGAAGAATAAATAAGGTGTTTATAGCACTCACCACAACAGGATCCATTTTGTAATCCTCTGTTGGCATCGAAAACATCATGTACATGAAATTCTCACAATAATCGAATTTATTTTTTGGGTACATGAATGGATGACGGATGGAATTCTTGTATGCCCAAGCTGCTAATGTTGGCAATTTCGCGATTAAACGGTGAATCGTTAAGTCTTTCGCTTCTTTGCTTCTATTTGGATCCAATGATTCTGGATAGAACGTTGCCAATGAAGAAATCATAGATGAAAGGACACCCATTGGATGTGCTTTGGAAGGATATGCTTCAAAAAATCGTTTCATGTCCTCATGAACCAACGTGTGTTTTTTTATACTCCCTTCAAACTCATTAAATTCTTTTTGAGTAGGTAAATCTCCATAAATGAGAAGATATGCAACTTCAATGAACGAAGCTTTCTCCGCTAATTGTTCAATTGAATATCCTCTGTAATGTAGAATTCCCTCTTCGCCATCCAAGAAGGTGATGGCACTTTTTGTTGCTCCGGTATTTTTGTATCCCGTGTCTAAGGTAACGTATCCAGTCATGTCTCTCAACTTAGAGATATCGATGGCTTTTTCGTTTTCAGTACCTGTTACAACTGGAAGCTCGTATATCTTCCCGTCAAGTTCTAATTTGGCTAATTCACTCATTGTTTTCTGTCGAAATATGTGTTTTGTATAAAAGTTTGCCCTAAATTACAAAAGAAACGTCGAATTCTGTTTCTCTCATCTAAATTAATAACAATTTAGTGACACTTCAAGTTTTCTAAAGGTTCGTTTCAATGAAATTCAACATCATTTGAAACAAGTGATTACGGGTATTTCCACCATAAATCCCATGGTTTTTGTTTGGGTAAACAAATAACTCAAATTGTTTATTCGCTTTCACCATAGCACTTGTCATGTCCATCGTGTTTTGAAAATGCACGTTGTCATCCGATGATCCATGAATTAATAAGTATTTACCTTTTACATTATCCACATAATTGATGGGAGAATTGCGATCGTACCCATCTGCGTTTTCCTGTGGTGTACGCATGAAACGCTCCGTGTAAATATTGTCATAATAACGCCAGTTTGTCACTGGAGCAACAGCTATGGCCATTTTGAACACATCCGCTCCTTTGGTAATTCCTAGTGAAGCCATGAATCCACCGTAACTCCAGCCCATAATTCCAACACGGCTTGTATCAACATATGCATTTTTCGAATATTCTTTCACCGCATTGATGACATCTTCGATTTCCAATTTACCCAATTGTAAGTAGGTGCATTTCTTAAATTCTTCACCTTGGTACATTGTTCCTCTTGGATCAACTTGAAAAACGATGTATCCTTTTTGAGCTAATAATTGATGAAATAAAAAATCATTTCCATCCCAATTATCTAATACCTCGTTGTGACCTGGACCACCATAAACATTCACGTACATTGGATATTTCTTTGCTGCATCGAATCCAACTGGCAAAATAACAGAGGCATTTAACTTCACACCGTTCGCATTTATAACAATAAATTGTTTGGGTGACAAACGTTCTTTCTTCAATTTATCCATAAAAGCTTGGTTGGACTCAAGAACACGCACAATGGATCCGTCACTTTTACACAGTGTATAAACAGGAGCTTGATTGGCATTTGAATACGTATGAATGAAGTAGTGCATTCCGTTTAAGAATTCAGCTTCATTGTATCCAACCGTTGGTGTCAAATCGCGTTTGTTTCCTCCACTTGTTTCCACGGAATATATAGACTTGTTTATCGCGCCTTTCTCGGCGGAACTAAAATAAATTTGTTTCGATGATTCATCAAAACCAAGAAAATCAATCACATCCCAGGGTCCGATTGTAATTTGTTTCACACTTCCATCAAAATTCAATTGGTAAATATGACGGTACCCACTTTCCTCACTTGTTCGAAGAATGGATTTTCCATCCTTTAGAATTAACAAATTATCGTCAATATCAATGTATGTTTTGGATTTCTCTGTAAAGAAGATCTTACTTGAAACTTTTCCTTTAACGACATCAACTAACCAATAATTCAATTCACTTTGGTGACGATTCATGGTTTGAATAATCAATTGATTCGAAGCTGAAGACCAATTTAATCTCGGTATGTATTCATATTTACCAAGAGAAATTTGTTGCACTTTTTTTGAATCCAACGAAACACAGTGTGCCGTAACAACACTATTTACTTCACCCGCTTTCGGATATTTGAATGTGTAAGACTCTGGATAAAGTCCACCGTATGTATCCATGCTATATTCAGGTACAGCTTTTTCATCAAAACGCAAGTAGGCGATGTATTTACTATCAGGAGACCAACCATACGCTTTAGTTATGGAAAACTCTTCCTCATATACCCAATCCGTCGTACCATTAATGATTTTGTTTCGTTTGCCATCTTGGGTTAATTTTTCAACTTTCCCAGTTGCTATCGTTTTAACAAATAAGTCATTTCCATGAATAAATGATACTTTCATTCCATCAGGAGAATATTCCGCTAACGTTTGTGGTGAATGAACGGCATCTAATGGACTTAATTTTTGTGTTTTTAAGTCATATAAATAATATACAGCTTGATAGCTTCGGCGATAAATCGACTCAACATTCGTTAACAGAAGTAATTTTGACTCATCGGAATTAAATTGAAAATCATCGAAGGCAATTTGTTTGCCATTTAGCTCAAGTTTTGAACCATCCAAAAACATCACACCTTTATCATTCAGGTCATTCATCGCATATAAATAGAAACTACCGTCTGTTACTTTAATATAGTGCTCACCATCATTCATGGCTTGATATCCGCCAATTCGTTTCGGATTAAATTCATAATTTTTCCAAATGCGTTCTACAGTAAGGTCTTGTGAGAAAACAATCGAACTAACAAAAGTTAGAATAAAGAAAATGCGGTTTTTCATACAACTAATTTGAAGCCCGAATTTAGTTATTGTCTGCGTATAAAACAACTGATGAGATTCGCTAACACAGAATTCATGAAAGTTTAACCTGAAAGTTTATTTTTTTTCAAAAAAAGACCTAAATTTGTTAGAACTTAACACGTGTCCTCCTTGATGCATCTGTGCTGAAACCACGTGAAAAGAGTAATGACTTCATGAAATAACGTAAATATAAAAGTTTCATGTTGCTTGTTTTTATTGGATTATGAAAAAAATTTTACTGTTTATTACTAGTGTTTTAACACTGAATGCAACTGCTCAAAATTGTTCTGAATTATTTATCTCCGAGTACGTCGAAGGATGGTCTAACAACAAAGCGTTAGAAATTTATAATCCAACATCAAATCCTATAAACTTAAGTGGTTATTTTGTTGCTCGTTATTCCAACGGTGCTACTACAGCTACCGTTTCTAATTCAATTCAATTATCTGGAACAATTGCTGCACACGATGTATACGTAGCTGTTTTAGACAAACAAGATCCTAACGGAACTGGTCAAGAAGCTCCAATTTGGGATTCATTACAAGCAAGAGCTGACGGTTTTTATGCTCCTATCTATAATACATCAAACTCATTCTATTGGAATGGGAATGATGCTGTGATGTTAGCTAAAGGAACGTTGCCTTCCAGCGCGACAACATTAATCAATGCAACAAATGTTCCTGGATTTGCCATTGTGGATTTATTTGGGAAAATTGGAGAAAATCCAGCTAATGAAACTGGAACCTCTTCCGGAAATGATGGAGCATGGTCAACACAGTTCCCTTACAGTACCGGATTAGGTGTATTAATTACAAAAGATCACTCCATGATTCGTAAAGCGACTATCGTGAAAGGATCAACAACAAACCCTTCGTTTTTTGATCCACTTTTAGATTACGATTCCATTCCACCAGTGATTGTTCGTTTAGATGCAAATGGTGACACATTATACGGAACAAGTGGAAATCCAATTTTAGATGGGAACTGGAGTTCATTAGGAACTCATAACTGTTCATGTAATCCTGCTGCAGTAAATGAAAATGAGGCCATCTCTTTGAGCATTTATCCTAACCCGAGTAATGGACTTGTGAACATTAAAAGCAATGGAAACATTCGTAAAATTCAAGTTTTAAACTCTCTTGGTCAATCCATTTACACACAATCAAACATCGGATCAAAGCCTCTAATTTCTCTTGACCTAAGTGATTTCAGCGGAGTTTACATTATCCGTATGACTGATTCAAATGGACAACAACTTATCCGTAAAATCATCTTAAGATAAGTAAGACACTTTTTGTCCTACTCAAGAAACGATGAACTATTTCCTACTTATTCTTTTCGCGTGTTTCGCTGAATTGAGTTTCAGTCAGTCTACCTCAAAAATTACTGGTGAAGTCAGTGAAAATGCTACAAACCAACTTTTAAGCGGGGCTAAAATCACTCTGTACAACAATCAAGGTGTCTTAGTTAAAAGGACCATGAGCAATTCACAAGGTATTTACGAAATGACTGATGTGATGTATGGCGATTATTCCATTACGTTTAAAATGATGGGATTTGATTCAATGGTTCAGGAAATTCAAGTTTCAAAACCCATCGTTACCGTCAATTTTTTCATCGGTGCTAGTCAAGAATACCGTGAAATAAAGGTCATTGGTAACTTAGCTGGATCCCAAAATGTACCTGTGGCAGTCACTAAAATTCCACTACAAAAAATTACGGAAGAACTCGGTTCGCGCGATTTACCGATGTTGCTAAATGGAACTCCTGGAGTTTACGCTACGCAACAGGGCGGTGGAGATGGTGATGCAAGAATAAATGTCCGTGGATTCGACCAACGAAATGTTGGAGTAATGATTGATGGTGTTCCGGTAAACGACATGGAAAACGGAGCCGTTTATTGGTCCAACTGGTTTGGACTCGACGCCATTACCGCGCAAATGCAAGTACAACGTGGACTCGGAGCAACAAAAATTGCGATGCCATCCATTGGAGGAACGATTAACATCATCACACAAGGCGTTTCCAATAAACCAGGTGGAACTTTTCGACAAGAATATGGTACTGGAAACTTATTGCGCTCTACCCTCTCTTATAACACTGGTATGACCAAATCGGGTTGGGGTTTAACTTTTTCTGCTTCCTACAAACAAGCGGATGGTTGGGTATATGGAACACCAAGTCAGGGGAAATTTGGGTACATCAAGGTATCAAAGAAATTGGACAAACATTTATTGACTTTGTCCGCATTTGCAGCACCACAAGAACACGGTCAGCGTTCCTACAATCAAGCCATTCAATATTTCGACGAAGGAACAGCAAGAAATCTTGGCGCTCCAATCGATACAAATATGATATTCTCGAATATGGGAATTCGCTTTAATCAACATTGGGGATATCAAACGGCAAGCAATGGAAAAAAAGAAATCCTTAACGAACGACTTAATTTCTACTCTAAACCTCAGTTTACCTTGAAGGATTTTTGGACGGTAAATGATAAATTGTCCATTTCAAACATTGCCTATGTTTCTGTTGGTCGTGGCGGTGGGACAAGTATTTTCAATTCAAGTGCTTTGCTTAGAGATTCAACTGGATTGATTAATTGGGATTTGGTGATCAAAGAAAATCAAGTAAACTCTTTATTTGGAACACCGAATACGGATCCTATTTACCATCCAACCCAAATAAAATCGAGTCAAATATTATTAGCAAGTATCAATAACCATTTCT
>CANMFV010000045.1 GCA_947496835.1 Flavobacteriales bacterium
AAAAGTGGCTATTGTAGCAAAAAATGGATCGGGAAAGACCACCATGATGCGCTGTATCATGGGAATGGAGCCAGTTGATTCTGGTAAAGTTACCTTTCGTAAGGACATTCGCGTAGCGTTCATGGAGCAGACCGAGAACATGCGCGAGGATCAAACAATCCTCGAATCGATTTTCGATCACGATTTACCGGAACTGAAATTAATCAAGGAATATAACATCGCCGTTGCGAAAAACGACGAAGCGAAATTAGAGGAATTATATCAGTCCATTACGGAATTGAACGCATGGGACACAGAGGTGCGTGTTCAGCAAATTCTTTCGGTATTGAAATTGGAGGACATGGATAAACGCATCAGCGAATTATCCGGTGGGCAAAAAAAGCGCGTTGCTTTGGCAAAAGTGTTACTTTCTGATGCCGATTTCTTAATCCTCGATGAGCCAACCAATCACTTGGATTTGGACATGATTGAATGGTTAGAAAACTATTTATCCTCATCAAAATCGACTATTTTGATGGTGACTCACGACCGTTATTTCCTCGAGGTTGTGTGCGATACAATATTGGAGTTAGCGGATCAAACCATTTATCGCTATAAAGGAAATTTCTCCTATTATTTAGAGAAAAAAGCGGAACGACAAGAACAAACACAATCGACGATTGAGAAGGCAAAAAATACGTTTCGAAAAGAATTGGATTGGATCCGACGTCAACCAAAAGCACGTGGAGTGAAACAAAAAGCCCGCGTCGATGCTTTTCAAGATGTAAAAAAAGTCGCTTCCCAACGTTTGGATGAAGACGAACTAGAATTGCCTGTTAAAATGGAACGCTTAGGTTCTAAAATCGTTGAATTCCATAAGGTGAGTAAGTCTTATCCGAATCGCGTGATTTTGAATGATTTTTCCTACAACGTTCAGCGTCAAGAACGCTTAGGTATTGTTGGAAATAATGGTGCTGGAAAAACGACATTTCTTAAAATGTTGGTTGGACAAGAAGAGGTCGATAAAGGAAAAATAGTGCTCGGTGAAACCGTTGTTTTTGGTTATTACTCTCAAGATTTAATTAAGGTAAATGATGACTTTAAAGTCATTGATGTTGTACGTGAAGTAGCAGAGTACATTCCGTTGGAAAAAGGACGTCAACTATCCGCAGCCCAATTATTGGAGCGTTTCTTGTTTCCTCGTGACATGCATTATCAATTTGTGCATAAGTTAAGTGGGGGTGAAAAACGTCGCTTGAAATTGTTGCGTGTTCTCATGAGTAATCCGAATTTCTTGATTCTCGATGAGCCTACGAATGACTTGGATATTTTCGCAATGTCCGTACTAGAAGAATATTTACGCCAATTTCAAGGTTGTTTAATTGTTGTTTCGCACGACCGTTACTTCATGGATAAAATGGTAGATCACCTTTTTGTTTTTGAAGGACAAGGAGAATTAAAAGACATTGTTGGAAACTATACGGTTTTCCGTCAACAACAATTGGATAAAAAACGTGGTGTGAAACAAAATAGCACGAAGGAAGAACCGGAAATCAAAGAAAAAACGATTTCTCCATCCGCTGTTGAGTCAAAAAAACGAAAATTATCCTTCAAGGAAAAAGAAGAATACGAGACAATCGAACGACGACTTCCCGAATTAGAGAAAACGAAGGATGAATTGACCTTGACCTTATCAAGCGGAGAATTATCGAACGAAGAACTCATGAAAA
Organism: Flavobacteriales bacterium; assembly: GCA_947496835.1. GTDB lineage: Bacteria > Bacteroidota > Bacteroidia > Flavobacteriales_D > Crocinitomicaceae > UBA952. The sequence goes on from CANMFV010000045.1 coordinate 1,710, forward strand.
ACGGAACAACGTTAGGAAAAGTCGTCGAAGAAATCGATTCATTGACAGAGCGCTGGATTGAATTGGCAGAGTTTATCTAAGTAACTTTATATCTACTTATTGGAGTTTGAACAACAATCGAAAAGTGGTTTTATTCACGCGGTTCTTTAGTTCAATATCCTAGATTCCTTGCCGAATTGTTTGTAGGAGACGACAACGGATAAGGTGGCTAAAATCAACATGATTCCTAAACTGATGGCATAATAACCGATGGATAAGGTTCCGGAAATCAACTCTTTTGTCGCAAGTACAATGTTCACTACTGGAATAGCTGCTGTCATTGCGTTTAGTTCAATTCCTGGAAAGAAACCAATCATGGCAAGAAGAACCATCACAAAGTTTAGCGGGGTAATGATGCTTTGTGCTTCCTTGAAGGACTTCGCGTAAACAGCAATTGGAATCATTACGCCAGCAAAGAACACTACCAGAGGCAACAACAAACTGAACATTGAAACGATAAATAGTGGTGTTAGTATGCCATGAACGATGTCCAAAATTTCTTTGTTCTGTACAATGTCTAGAAACTCAATGGAAACAAACAATCCGATCAAGGCACAGGTTGCGGCCAACATACCAGAAGAAACAATCACCAGCATTTTCCCTACTAATATTTGCCATCTGGAAATGGGGGTAGTCAATAAGGTTTCGATAGTTCCACGTTCCTTTTCTCCAGTGAATAAATCAATAGCGGGATACATGCAGCCAATAAATCCAAAAGCAATGAAAATGTAAGGTAAAAATCCACCGGCCAATTGTCCAATCATTTTTTTGTCGCTCGCGCAATTCTGATAAACTGGAATCAATGGATGAATTTTCTCCATATCGACACCGAGTTCCTGTAAACGAATAGCTTCCGCTTTATTGGACAAATAATTCATGTAAGATTCTGCGCGTTCTTGTCTTCCAATTGAAGTGGCGTCAAAGAGCCAAGTTAAAGGAATGGGCTGTTTCGTTCGTGCTAATTCCGATTCGTTTTTAGGTATAATGAGTCCAAGTTGAATGTCTCCTTGTTCGATAGCGCGTTTTAAAGCGGAGGAATCCTCGAAGGTTTTTAATTTCTTTTTCCCAATTCCATCTGGCATTTCTTTGAGTTGACTCCAATATTTTGCACCTAGATCACCCCAAACACCAATTTTCAATTGTTCTTCACTTGCTTTTTTCTCGAAGGAAGAGGAAACGTTCACAAACACTGTTAAAGTGATGGGGAAAACAAGTAACGGGATCAATAACATCGTACGCATCGTGCGTTTATCCCTCAAAGTATCAATTAGTTCTTTTTTGAAAATGGTAAAAATCATGGGGATGGATTAACGTTGAACAATGCGGATGAATTCTTCCGTCAAATTAGTAGCTTCCATATGCTGACGGAAATCAGTCATACTTCCTTGGTACTTCAATGCACCTTTGTGGATAATGGCTAAATCATCACACAATAAATCTACTTCACTCATAATGTGACTCGAGAAAATAACTGTTTTTCCTTGGTCCTTGCAATCGCGAATCAGTTTAATGATGTTTTCTGCGGTAATTACATCAAGACCACTTGTTGGTTCATCAAAAATTACCACTTCTGGATTGTGGATCATCGTGCGGCAAATGGAAACTTTTTGTTTCATACCCGTACTTAGTTTGCCAATGCGCTTTTGAAGAAAATCCTCCATGTTTAATAAGTGAAACAGGTATTTTTTTCGTTCATCGCGTTCCTTGTTTGGTACTTGATACAAGGCTGCGAAGTAGTCGATGATTTCTATGGGAGTTAGTCGTGCATAAAGTCCAGTAGAACCTGTTAAAAATCCAATTTTCTTCCGCGCTTCTTGTGGATATTTCACTGCGTCGATTCCAGCAATTTCAATTCCACCAGAGGTAGGAGTGAGAATAGTGGACAACATGCGTAAGGTCGTCGTTTTACCCGCTCCATTTGGACCTAGTAATGAATACACTTTTCCAGCCTGACATTCGAATGAAACATCATTTACCGCTAAAGCTATTTTATCAGAAGTATTTAATTCCTTTTGCTGTTGCCTGCTCAGTTCAAATTCTTTTCGCAGATGAGATACTTTAATCATGTCTTATGAGTTACAGTAAAAAGACGCCGAGCTACGGTAAAAGTTACTTCAGGATTCGCTCGTCTTTTAGAATGGCTTTGTTTTTATTCGCAAGTTGTCCGCAGGCAGCATCAATGTCTTTTCCACGGCTGCGTCTCACATTAACGATGAGGTTTTTTGATTCCAAAAATGCGGCGAACGCATCAACCTTGCGTGCATCTGCTTGTTCGAATTCCCCATTTTCAATGGGATTGTATTCGATGATATTGATTTTACACGGGACACATTTCGCAAAGTTTGCCAGTTCACGCGCATCGTCAATTTCATCGTTAAAGTCTTTAAATATGATGTATTCAAAGGTCACCCTTGAACCTGTTTTCTCATGGAAATACTCCAAGGCCTCTGATAATTCCGAAAGGTTATTAGATTCATTAATCTCCATGATTTTATCACGCTTTTTATCATTCGCCGCATGAAGTGAAAGTGCTAAGTTGAATTTAACATCGTCATCGCCAAGCTTGCGAATCATTTTTGCGATTCCGGCAGTTGAAACGGTGATGCGTTTTGGAGATATTCCAAGTCCATCTTCGCTGCACAGACGATCAATCGATTGAAGTACATTTTTATAGTTCAAAAGTGGCTCACCCATTCCCATATAGACAATGTTCGTGAGGTTTTGACCATAACGTTCTTCCGCTTGATTCTTCAGGTAAACGACTTGATCAACGATTTCTCCAGCGCTTAAATTTCGAAGTAATTTTAATCTACCAGTAGCACAAAACGTACAAGAAAGACTACAGCCAACCTGCGAGGATATACAAGCTGTAGTTCGGGATTTTGTTGGGATAAGCACTCCTTCCACGACCTTTCCTTCCTCAATCGTAAACGCGCATTTGATGGTTTTGTCCTTGCTGATTTGTTGATCTTGCAATTGGATATGATCGATGAAAAAATGTTGCACCAACATTTCTCTAAGTTCTTTACTTAGGTTGGTCATTTCTTCAAAAGAGGAGGCATTTTTTTTCCACAGCCATTCATAGACTTGTTTCGCACGAAACGATTTTTCATTCCGTTCAACAAATTCATCTTGAAGTTCCTTCAAGGATAAATTCCGAATGTTGCTCAATCCTTGAGGCATGTATTTAAGTGGATTAACGGTTCAGCATCACCGGCATCACGAGCATAAGAATGTCTTCGTGTTCGTTTGCAGGGATAGAAGGTGTTAAAATTCCTGCACGACTTGGTTCGCTCATCGACAATTTGATTTCATCTGAATCCAAGTTGTTTAACATTTCCATCAAGAAACGAGAGTTGAATCCGATTTCTAAATCATCGCCATCGTAGTTACACGTCAAACGTTCCGTAGCTTCACTTGAAAAATCGATGTCTTCAGCAAACAAAGAAAGTTCAGAACCAACAAGTTTCAATTTAATTTGATGCGTTGTTTTGTTCGAGAAAAGTGATACGCGTTTGATGGAAGAAAGCAATTGAGCGCGATCAATCGTCAATACATTTGGATTTTCTTTCGGTATAACGGCCTCGTAGTTCGGGTATTTTCCGTCAATTAAGCGGCATACTAGAATCAAGTCATTGAAGGTGAAAACTGCATTGGATTCATTGTAATCCAATAAAACATCTTCATCACCACGAAGATTTGATTTCAACATGTTTAATGGTTTCTTCGGCAAAATGAAAGCAGAACTTCCACTTGCTTCCGCATCCGTTCTTCTGAAACGAACGAGTTTGTGCGCGTCAGTTGCAACGAAAGTGATTTCGCTAGCAGAAAACTGGCAAAACACGCCACTCATTACAGGACGAAGGTCATCGTTTCCAGAAGCGAATAATGTTTTATTGATTGCGCGAGAAAGTAAATCTCCCGATAATTTAATGGAACTTTTCCCAGCTAATTCAGGGATTTTTGGAAATTCATCACCGTTAAATCCGACCATTCGGGATTTTCCATTGTCGTAAGCGATTTCAATTTGGTAATTCGTTGCATTTACCTTGAACGTACATGGTTGATCGGGCAAGCTTTTTAAAACGTCCAGCAATAATTTTGCAGGGACAGCGATTTTTCCATCTTCTTCAGAATGAACTTCCATTTTTGTGACCATGGTTGTTTCCAAATCCGAAGCTGATGCAGTAAGTTCACCATTAATGATTTCGAAAAGAAAGTTATCTAAAATCGGCAATGTATTGCTCGTATTTAGAACTCCTGAAATGCTTTGTAGGTGTTTTAAAAGGCTTGTGCTTGATGCAATGAAATTCATACTCATTATTTTAGATACAAATTTAATAAATCAAGCGAGATTAAACGCATGCAAGCAAACGAAAAACGCGTTCTTTCGGTGATTTATTTTCCAACAATCGATTGATATGCCGAAACGAAGGCCGCTGGGTCATCAGGAGTAATCACAATGGTTTTGCCATTGCTGCGTTCAATCACTACAAAGCGATCACGACGAGTCGCATACCAGACCATGTTTCCATAAGTGCTATTTCGAAACAAACCGAAGTAACCAAAAAGTCCACCAACGCCAAATGTACGAATGGATCCTTTCAGGTTTTTCTTTTCAACGGAGGTGACAGATAGTATGTCCGAAAGCGAAAAATTCTTCGCCTTAAACGGACGTAACACAGTGAATTCTCCATCCTCTAGTACATATCCTTTTGGACTAAAGCCGTAAGTAACAACAAGCATGATGATTATTGCAAATGCTATAACAGAAAAGGGCTCCGGATAAATTAACTCTGAAAATCGGAATTCATTTGTCGTAAATAACAATGAAGGTCTATTTAGAATGGGAATAAATCCAAATGACACTAAGAGGATACTTAAGCCAATTGTGAGTCCTTTCGTTAAGGTATCCATGGATGCTTTGTAGGTATTCATTGTTCGCTAAATTTATTTCGTAAATATACTTTTAATGCTTCCCTCATCAAAATGGCTTCGCTTAATTCTTGGTGAAAAGTTTCTTTTCTAGAAAGAGAAAGAAATAGTGCTTCAGGAATATCAATCAGGTAAATTAATTGTTGCAATTGTGCATTCGAAACGTTTGAAATACACTGTTCAATTGATGTCAGTAACTCATTTAAATCCATTGAATTGAGCTCAAGTTCACACCGTTGAAAATCTTTTTCTAGTTGAATCAACGTTTGTGCTCGAAAGGACTGATCCATGAGCGCTTGTTCGACTTGTTTCTGTATTTCCTGTGACATGCTTGGGAAAATAAATTAGTTTTGTACAAATGTGAAGTTACGAATGAAAAGACTATTTGATATCCTTTTTTCTGGATTTGTGCTCATTTGCTTTTTGCCGATAGGGGGAATACTTGCTTTATTGATTGTATTAGGATCCAAAGGAGGTGTTTTTTTTAAGCAGGAACGCATCGGACAAAATGGAATTCCATTTCACTTGTTGAAATTCCGCTCCATGGTGACTGATTCGGAGTCTAAAGGGAAAATAACTGTTGGGACAAGGGATCCTCGCATCACGAAAGTCGGATACTACATCAGAAGGTACAAATTGGATGAATTCCCTCAATTTATCAATGTTTTAAGAGGAGAAATGAGCATTGTTGGACCACGTCCCGAAGTGAAAGAATACGTGGATTTATATACGGATGAACAACGAAAAATCCTATCGGTTAAACCTGGAATCACA
>CANMFV010000046.1 GCA_947496835.1 Flavobacteriales bacterium
AATCAATTGTAAATATTCCTGAACCTTGAATATCTTGAACACCATTTCCTGTAAAAAACACTGCGCGTTGAGCTGAATTAAAATTCCCGTTTTCGGTAAGATGACCTGTAACCTCTAAATCGCCCCCGAAATTTGATGACAAGGTTGAAACTGCACTGGCGTTATTCGTAAAATTGGTGCATTTCAATCTTTCCGTAGTTGTAGCCATGGTGATGTTTCCACTATTGGCGACATTCCCAAGCACCGTCAGACCCACAGTAAAACTATTATTCGTTAGCCCCTCCATACTCATAGAAGAATTTGCATCTATAATCAAGTCACCAGCAAGCTGCCAAGCACTATTCGAACCATTTGCAAGATTGAAAGTTGTATTATTCGAAATTTGAACATGATGCGGATAACCTGCACCAGTGGTAGCAGACCATTCAGTACCTCTTCCATAAGTTCCTCCTGAATTATACTTCAATGTAGAAGCTGTAGCATATGTCGGTGAATTCGTATTTACAAAGCCTCCCGAATTGATGGTCAAGATACCATTGATAGTTGAAGCCGTTCCGAAATTCACCCCGCCAGCAATATTGACGTTATTAAACCCTACTGTACCAGTAACTGTGCCTGTTCCGGCAAAAGTAAATGTGCCGGCACCTGATCCTGAGACCAGAGATCCAGATGTTCTTGAAATAGAACCACCATTTGCAACTGTAATTGAATTGCCGCTACCCACAGTAAATGTTCCTAATGTAAGATGAAGTGTTCCCGCTAAAGATGTAGAGCCAGAAAAAGAAAGCGTTACACCAGCACTGTTATTTATCGTAAGGTTGTTAGCACCAGTAAAACCCAAACCCGTCACCTGCGCACTGGTTCCGTTGAAGGTGTAATTTGCACCGATGTTATATGTACGTGTGCCACTTACTTGTATGGATCCCGTTGCACCTGTCAAAGATATTCCGGCAGCATGGCCTGTCACTAATCCGCCACTTGAACTTAGCGTAAATGTTCCAGTACTTCCGTCAAGTACGTTTGTACCCATACTGAGCGTACTATTGGAGTTGACGGTGAAGTTGATGGCACTGGCAATAGTGCCGCCTGTTTTTGTATATACTTGCGTTCCGGTTTTGGCAAACAGCACGCTTCCAAGACCTGCTGCGCTTGAATTTTCAAAAGTGCCTCCAGAAAGCGTAAAATTTCCTTTGAGCTCCAAGGTTGCAGTACCTGTTGAGGACGAAACACTCCTACTTGGTCTAAAAATCCCTGAACTTTGCTCATAATTTCCGTTGACGGTAAGTTTGATGTCGCCCCCGGATGTAGCCGCTCCTTTAATGGCAAATACACCACCTGAAATGATGAAATCACCGCCAACCGTCATGGTTCTGTTTGTAGCGGTATTTCCGATGATCAGACTGCCTGCACCTCCTGTGTTTTGAATGGTAAAATTTCCATTTACTGTGTTAAAGTTGGTTTCCAAAGCGCTCCAAGTGCCCACAGCTTCTTGATTGGCGCAATTCCAAAGTACATTTTGATAAGTGCCTGTAGCTGTAGGAATCAAATTGGTAACACCAGTAATTTCGAGTGTTGAACCCGAATTCCATGTAACGCTCTGTATGGTGCCTCCATTGATTGCATGCACATATTTCCCGCCATTGTTAACTGTAATAGCACCGACATAGTTGTTGGAGGTATGGTTGCGCACAACACTTCCACTTACTGACATGGTATTGAATTGAAAATCACCTAAAGCACCCGTCATGTTAAGGGTCCCGCCGCTTTCCACCACAATTGCGTTATTACTACCAGACGTATAATTCTGATTTTGTGAAACCGTGTGGCCGTTGCGAATCGTGATGGTGCTCCCAAGCGTAGATCCCGGAGCAGCGCCTGATGCAGCCCAGGTTGCGCCACCATCTGTACTTTTTTCCCAGGTTGCTGCCGAACTCCAATTGCCAGATGCTGCTGAGCGGTATTGGTCGGGTTTAGTGTAGCTGAATGCATTTAAATACATATTGCGATTGCCATTGCCATCATTTTGATTGCCAATATAAAAATTGATTGAATTGACAGAAGCACTGCTAGATATGGTCGTATTATGAGTTGCGCCACCGTCCCGGGCAGTCATTGAAAAACTATACATTGTGCTGCTGGTACGCGTAAGAGTGACGAGCATTGGCGTTGTACCATACGCAGTAGTTGCAGTTCCGTTGGATGTAGTAATAGTAGGACTACCTCCATTATTCACATTGAATATTGTGGTTGCACCGTTTTTAAAATCAAAACCTTTAGTTCCAACATTGGCATCCCAATTAATGGCCCAATAAAATGAAAGCATATCGCCAATTTGCATTCCACCAATAATTGATCTTGATGCATTGCTATAACCCGACGGCCCAACCGACCACATTCCAAAAGCAGATGTTCCGATACCCGTTGTGCCCATTCCGTTTGAAGATGGATTACCAATAAATATTCCCGTGTTCGTACCTGTCGAAATTGACCAAGCACCTAAACCTCCGACTGGGCTCGAATTATTGGAATTATTTGTCCATGAACCACTGTAATTACCCGCATTATCCGTAAATGTTTGTGCAAAAATGATACTGGAAATCCCAAACAAAAAAACACAAAACAACAGGGCTCGACGCAGAAGTAACGTAGTAATTTTCATAGCAATACAGGTTTAGTTAGTGTAAAAATAACACACAAGAAATAATACGCAAATTTTTGAGCATTATTTTTAACATCTCTAGGCAATAAAACAAGTAAAAAAAAGTTTAATGAACCCCGCCTGTGTGAACAAAAAGTACCGTTTGTATGGTACGTGGAAACGCTGATAACTGCTCAGCTAGTGCGTTAAGCACATTACCCGTGTAGGTGGGTTCTATCGGGAATTATTGGGTAACATTAAATATTCTTATGAAATCCATCGATTCGGTACTGGTTTGGGCGTAGCCGCCGTGGTGGGTATTGGTCGAGGACCTTGACTTGCGCAAAAGGAAAGTGCAGATAGGCGGTTTGTGGGTTTTCTTTGGTGGAATGCTTGCTAAAATACTACCCACGTTTACATGGTCATTGATTCTTCCATTTCCTTGAAAAGTGAGTAAGCCAGTTCCAGACGTTTTTTCAATTATTTTCCCGCTTGCTAAACGCACCCTCCAGTTATCCCTCAAACCTGGCTTGGATATTTGCAGTTCCAGAAACAGTTAAGACTCCACCACTAAAACTCTAGTTAGAACTTGAAGTGGTTGCGCTTGAAATCGTTAATGTCTGCGAAAGTGATTGAAACGAAAAACAAAGGATAATGACAAATGATAAACGTGCAATCATGGTAAACTATTTTGAGCTGTAAAGTTAAAATTAACAACTGCAAAAATAGTGAATCAATTTTAGTGTCTAAGCATTGTTTATCAAGAACAACTTTATTTAATCGACTTTAACTCAGTATTACTCCTGAATAAACACTTTCTTCTTCTCGAACAAGGTTCCGCTTTGTACCGTGAGGTAGTAGATGCCTGCTGGAACATTCAAGGAAAAGCGCTACTCCACCGTCACCGACTTCGCCAAATTTCTTGGTTGATCGACGTTACACCCGCGCATGACTGCAATGTGGTAAGAAAGTAATTGGAAAGGTATTGTTGCCAATAAAGGAACCAAGAATTCGTTCGTTTCTGGTATTTCAATCACGTGATCAGCCATTTCGCGCACTTGGACATCTCCCTCCGTTACAATCGCAATGACTTTCCCTTTACGTGCCTTTACTTCTTGAATGTTCGAAACAACTTTCTCGTATGAATTTCCTTGTGTCGCAATCACGAAAATCGGCATGTTCTCGTCAATTAAAGCAATCGGACCATGTTTCATTTCTGCTGCTGGATATCCCTCTGCATGGATGTATGAAATCTCTTTTAACTTCAATGCACCTTCTAAAGCAACAGGGAAAGAACTTCCTCGACCTAAATACAAAGCATTAGATGCGTCCTTGTATTCAGCGGCGATTTGTTCAATTAAGGAATCCGTTTCAAGAACTTGTTTTACTTTCTCTGGAATTGCTTCTAGTTCCGCTAACAAGGTTCTAAAATGCGTTTCACTAATCGTTCCTTTTTTGTGCGCTAACGAAAGTGCCATCAAAGTTAAGACTGTCACTTGTGCCGTAAATGCTTTTGTGGATGCTACTCCGATTTCTGGTCCAGCGTGGGTGTAAGATCCTCCATCTGTCAAGCGGGAAATAGACGAGCCAACAACGTTGCAAATTCCTAGGATCGTTGCACCTTTTGATTTTGCCAATTCTAACGCCGCTAAAGTATCCGCTGTTTCGCCTGATTGTGAAATGGCAATTACCACATCATTTTCACTTAAAATTGGATTTCTATAACGGAATTCACTCGCATATTCAACTTCTACGTTTATGCGGGCTAAATCTTCAATGAGGTATTCACCAACGAGTCCTGCATGCCATGAAGTTCCACACGCCACAATGATTAAACGATTTGCCGTAATCATCTTTTGCTCGTATTCACGCAATCCACCCAGGTTTACCCATGCTTCTTCTGCATTCAATCGTCCACGGAAACAATCGTGAATGGAACGAGGTTGCTCATGAATTTCTTTGAGCATGAAATGCTCATATCCGCCTTTTTCAAGTGCTTCCAATTCCATTTCCAATTGCTGGAAAAATGGTGTGCGTTCTTGATCGGCAATGTTGTATAATTTTAATCCTTCTTCCAGGTCGATCACTGCAATTTCTTCGTCGTCCAAGTAAACAACCTTCTTCGTGTATTCGACTATTGGCGTTGCATCAGAGGCTAAATAAAAATCGCCTTCTGCCCCGATTCCAACAACTAACGGACTACTTTTTCTTGCCGCAACGAGTCGATTCGGGAAATCTTTTGAAATGGCTACAATCGCGTATGCTCCATGAACTTGGGAAAGAGCCAGACGTAATGCCTCGCCATACCAAACATGTTCCTTTTTACTGATGTAATCCACCAAATGAACGATCACTTCTGTGTCCGTTTCACTTTTAAAAATGTATCCTTGGTTTTGAAGTTCGCGTTTTAGAACATCGTAATTTTCAATGATTCCATTGTGAATTAAGGCTATTTTCCCATCCATCGAGGTATGTGGATGCGCATTGACATCGGAAGGTTCTCCGTGCGTGGCCCAACGTGTGTGTCCAATTCCAGCATGTCCAGCGACGTTTTGTCCGAGCGCAAACTCCTCCATTACGCTTACTTTTCCAGCTTTCTTGTAAACATTTAAATCGCCATCGTGCAACAACGCAACACCTGCACTATCATATCCACGATACTCTAATCTCTTCAATCCTTTTACGACAATTGGAAAAGCTTCCTTTTTGCCAATATATGCTACAATTCCACACATAATTTTAGTAGGTTGTGTAAGTCAAAATAAGTTTAGGCTTCATTTTATTGATCGTGTTTGGACCATTAAAAACGATGCGTTCTGCCGAGTTTCTAAAGAAAACTGGAGAAACCACAACACCTGTATTATCAATTTTGTCTGCAATTAATGCTTGCGTGTAAGTTCTTAAATCGATGGCAAAATGTTTTTTCCCTTCAACAAACGCACCTACCACATTTAAGTTGGCCAATTTTATGTCACTCGACTTTAACTTAGCCGCAACCGAAACTGCTGCGCCAGGTTTGTAACGGTATCCATTCTGAAACTGAACAGGAAGTGTCAAATCTGCTCGATGAATAACGATGTTTTTTGGCAAATTGTCCAATCCTGGGATTTTTATAACTGCACGTTGTCTGAACGCTTGTGCGTAAAAAGTCGATTGTCCTTTTGTGCTATCTTGAAGAACCATTTCCAATGGCGTTCCTGACTGATCTGTATCTATGTGAACAAAGTCTGCAGCCTGACTATTTATGACGATGTCAAAGCTTTTATATACGCCGCTTTGATGGTAATAGATTGTCAATTTAGACGCTGCATTATTGTTGATATTGAAATAGAATATCCCTCCTTTTCCAATGGTTTGATTTGGGTTATTTACCAGAACCTTAAAGCCTTTGAAAAACTGTTGAAAATTTACATTCGATGCAAAGGTGCTATTGCCACTTGTGGATTCTTCAATGATTCTTTTCGCAAATTTTATATCCAAAGGGATTCTTAATTGAGGAGCAAGTGTGTCACCATTGACTACAGCATTTGTCAAAGGTTTCGGAACGATTGATCCCATTCCATTAGCCACCAGATTTCTGGGTTTAACCAATTTAGTGGAAAAATCGTAATACGTAGAGTCCACGGAAAGACTATCGCTTAATTCATACACTTCAAAGTTCTGTGCGCTTACATCTCCGTAATATCCAACGTATTGTAAAGACAATACACATGAATCATAGATGATTGTTCCGACATTTCCGAAATCCGGATCCAAGGACTTTAAGCGGAATTCCGTGTAAAAAGAGGCTGAAACTTTGCCAAATTTAGGATCGACATAACTCCCCAATAGGACGTTTGCCATATTATCTGTTACTGCTGAATCTTCATTGATTGTATAGGTAATTAAATCAAACGTATCAGTCGTAATTCCATTTAACAATTGGTTTTGGTCAATCGCTGGTTTTCCAATTTCATGCTTATTCTTTTGACAAGAAACAATGAAAATGAGCATTATCAGTAGAATGGATGAAAGTCTTCTCATGTTGAATGCGCGTAAATTGAAGTTAAGCCAAAACTGATTCTTCCATCACTTTATCAAAGAACGCAGAGAGTTCTTTTCCTTGATTTTCTTCGGATACGTAGTCCAACTTCAAAGTAGTCGATTCATCAAAAATAGCTTTCAAGTTCGGCGCCAAGTTTTCACTTGCGATATTGATTCCATCCGCATGCTCAACGAAAACACGCATGATATTCTCATGGGTTGGATCTAACAATTTGCTGCTAATTTCTTGTGGAAATCCTTCGAAGGCTAATTTTTCATGAAAACGCTTATCCCAAGGGGATGCAAAATCATCATTGTACAAACTAATGATCACCTTCGTATCTTTGAAATGTGGGTCTTTGTTATAAACATGTTTGATGTACAAGGCCATGATTCCCGTCATCCAGCCATGGCAATGAATAACGTCAGGCTGCCATCCCAGTTTCTTAACTGTTTCCAAAACTCCTCTTGAGAAGAACATGGATCGTTCGTCATTGTCTGGAAAACACTTGCCTTTATCGTCTTGCAAGGTTGTTTTGCGTTTGAAATAGTCATCATTGTCTATGAAATATACTTGCATCCTTGCCGCCGCAACTGAAGCCACTTTGATAATCAGTGGGTGGTCGTGGTCGTCAATACAAATATTCAGTCCAGATAGACGAATAACTTCATGCAATTGGTGTCTTCTTTCGTTGATTGCACCAAAACGAGGTGTAAACACACGAATTTCTTTTCCAAGATCTTGAACAAGTGGCGGTAATCTGCGCGCTGTCGATGAAATATCG
>CANMFV010000047.1 GCA_947496835.1 Flavobacteriales bacterium
CACTTGTAACTTTTCTAAGTAAATCTCTAATGATCTTTCGTATGTAATTGACATCGGATCTTCACCCTTAGGAATAGATGCAAAAATCTTCCCAACTTGAACGTATGGTCCAAAACGGCCATTATTTACTTTCATGTCTTGGTCCTCGTATTGCCCAACGACTCTTGGTAATTGAAACAATTTTAAGGCATCTTCCAATGATATGTTTCCAATAGACTGATTTGGCTGCAATGATGCAAACAACGCTTTTTCACCATCCACTTTTTCATCACCAACCTGAACCATTGGTCCAAACTTGCCAATTCTAACGATGATTCTTCTACCACTTTCCGGATGAACACCCAATTCGCGTTCGCCTGTTGCTCTTTCGCTATGTTCAAGTGTATTTTCAACAACTGTATGGAAAGGCTTGTAAAAGTTTTCCATCATGTTGGTCCATTCTAAACGTCCTTGTGCAATTTCATCGAATTCCGCTTCCACTTTCGCCGTAAATTGGTAATCCATGATTTGTTCAAAATGCTCTTTCAGGTAATCAGTAACAACAATACCAATGTCTGTAGGAAATAGTTTATTTCGGTCTTTTCCAGTCGTTTCTGACTTCTCTTCTTTCGAAATTTCTCCTTTGGTCAAGGTTAACAAGCAATAATTTCTGATTTCTCCTTCGCGTTCTTGTTTTTCAACGTAAGTACGTTTCTGAATGGTGGAAATAGTCGGTGCATAAGTGGATGGACGACCAATTCCAAGTTCTTCCAATTTCTTAACTAAAGAAGCTTCTACGTAACGAGAAGGTGGACGAGTGAATCGTTCAACTGCTGTACAAATTGATAAGTCTAAAGACTCTTTTGCGTTTACCTTTGGCAACAATCCTTCCGCTTCTTCATCTTGTTCCTCATCTAAACTTGACTCCATGTAAACTTTTAAGAATCCGTCGAAAATAATCACTTCACCTTTCGCAGTAAAATAATCAGCTGTTGGTAAGCCACCAATTTTCACTGTCGTGCGTTCTAGTTTTGCATGTGCCATTTGACTCGCGATTGATCTTTTCCAAATCAATTCGTAAAGCTTTGTTTCATCACGTTCTGAATCAATCGTTGTTTTACCAAAATCTGTTGGACGAATGGCCTCATGTGCTTCTTGTGCGCCAGAACTTTTGGTGGTGTATTTTGTCGGTTTCGAATAGTCGTTTCCATAAAATTCTTCGATTGCAGCTTTCGCTCCGTTCACTGCTGTTTCAGAAAGATTTACAGAATCCGTTCTCATATATGTGATGTGTCCAGATTCATACAAACGTTGCGCAACACTCATTGTTTTGGTAACAGAGAACCCTAGTTTTAAACTGGCTTCTTGTTGAAGTGTTGATGTTGTAAACGGTGCTGAAGGAGACTTTGTGCTTGGTTTTTGTTGCACATCATCCACAACAAAGGAAGTGTTTTTACACAGTTCTAGAAATTCTTGTGCTTCTTTTTCTCCGTTGAGGTGTCGGTTTAGTTCTGCTTTTAAAACACCGTTGTTTGCTCCGAATGTTCCGTTTACACGAAAGAAAGGATTGACATTAAATGCTTGGATTTCACGTTCTCGGTCAACGATTAATCGAACTGCAACGGATTGAACGCGTCCGGCAGACAAACTTGGACGAACTTTTTTCCAAAGGACAGGAGAAAGCTCAAATCCCACAATTCTATCTAAAACACGTCTTGCTTGCTGTGCGTCGACAAGTTCTTTATTTATCTTTCGTGGATTTTCAATTGCCTTAAGAACCGCCGTTTTGGTGATCTCATTAAACGTAATACGGTGCGTATCTTTTTTTGCTAAATCTAATGTTTCAAATAAATGCCACGAAATCGCTTCCCCCTCACGGTCCTCATCGGTAGCTAGCCAAACAACTTCTGCTGCTTTTGCTAATTTTTTCAATTCAGCAACGATTTGTTTCTTGTCGGCACTGACTTCGTATAATGGGTTGAAGTGATTATCAATTTCAATAGCTAATCCCTTTTTGGTTAAATCCCGAACATGCCCGAAACTTGACTTAACAATGAAATCTTTTCCAAGGTATGATTCGATGGTTTTTGCCTTTGCAGGGGACTCAACGATAACGAGATTTTTTGACATAAAAAGAATTTTGGGACAAATGTATATGGAAAACACGGCAATTCGCAAGTTGTTCACAGCAAAATTTTACGACTCTTTTCCTTTAACCTTTGGTTAAGAAAAATTTCCTTACAAAAAAAACTTATTTATTGAATTTGACATGTCAATTTGTCATGCGTTTTAATTTGTCGTAACTTTGCATTCCTAGAATTAAACATAAGAAATGGAATTTGAAAATAAAGTGATAGATGAATCAATGCAGGGAACTGCCATCGAATTGCAAAATCAAGGAGGAGAAGGAAAGAAAAAACTATACCTAGAAAGTTACGGTTGTCAGATGAACTTTTCTGACAGCGAGGTTGTTGCTTCCATTTTAGCGCAAGATGGTTACGAAACAACGCGAAACATGGATGAGGCTGATGTTATTCTATTGAACACATGTTCCATCCGTGAAAACGCAGAGCAACGCGTCCGTAACCGTTTGACTGAATTTAAAATTAAAAAAGAAAATAATCCTGAATTGGTTGTAGGAGTGCTTGGTTGTATGGCCGAACGACTTAAAAAGAATTTATTGGAGGAAGAAAAGTTGGTAGATTTAGTTGCTGGTCCAGATGCGTATCGCGATTTACCGAATCTAATTGAGGAAGTTGGAACGGGACAAAAAGCAGTAAATGTATTGCTTTCTCGCGATGAGACATACGCAGACATTTCTCCAGTTCGTTTGGATCAAGGTGGAATTGCCGCGTTTGTGACGATCATGCGAGGGTGTGATAATATGTGTTCATTCTGTGTTGTTCCCTTCACTCGTGGCAGAGAGCGTTCGCGGGATCCTCATACCATTGTAGATGAATGCAAAGATTTATTTGTCCGTGGTTACCTAGAAGTAACTTTACTCGGACAAAATGTCGATTCCTACCGTTGGAATTTAAGTTCAAAAGGTGAAGTGAAAAATCCAGAAGAACCAACAACCAACTTTGCACAATTAATGGAGATGGTGGCTTTGGTTTCGCCTGAATTACGTGTTCGATTTAGTACTTCTCATCCAAAAGACATGACGGATGACGTACTTGAAATCATGGCGAAGTATGAAAACATTTGTCCTTATATTCATTTACCTGTTCAATCGGGTAATACAGATGTACTTTACCGCATGAACCGAGGTTATTCGAGAGAATGGTACATGGAGCGCATCAATGCTATTCACCGCATTGTTCCTGATTGTGCGATTTCAACCGACGTTATAACGGGATTCTGCGGTGAAACGGAAGAAGAACATCAGGGAACCCTTTCGCTAATGGATTTCGTAGAATACGATTTTGCTTATATGTTTAAATATTCTGAACGTCCAAAAACATTGGCGGAAAGAAGATTTGAAGATGATATTCCCGAAGAAGTGAAAGGACGCCGTTTGAATGAAATCATTGAAAAGCAATTGGCTCATTCACTCAAGAGTAATCAAAAACAAATAGGAACTATTCAAAAAGTGTTAATTGAAGGCACATCCAAGCGTTCGGAAGAACATTTGTGTGGTAGAACAGGACGAAATTCAATGGTTGTTTTTCCGAAGGAAACTTATCAGAAAGCACAATATGTAATGGTTCGAATCGACAGCTGTACCTCGGCAACGTTAAAGGGAGAAGTAGTTTCAGTATGTTAATTTCTTTCAAATGACTATTCAACAAGTAAAACAGCGATTTGGAATTATAGGGAATTCTCCCATGTTGAACCGCGCTTTGGAAGTGGCGATGCAAGTTGCTCCTACGGATATATCAGTGCTTGTTACGGGTGAAAGTGGAACAGGAAAAGAAATTATTCCACAAGTCATCCACCAATTAAGTTCGCGTAAACATGGTGAATACATTGCTGTGAACTGTGGGGCTATTCCAGAAGGAACAATTGACTCTGAATTATTTGGACACGAAAAAGGATCATTTACTGGTGCGAGCGGAAGCCGTCAAGGTTATTTCGAAGTTGCAAATGGCGGAACGAGTTTCTTGGATGAGGTAGCAGAATTACCTATGCAAACGCAAGTTCGCTTGTTACGTGTATTGGAAACAGGTGAATTCATTCGTGTTGGATCCTCCAAAGTAATTAAAACGAACGTACGCGTAGTGGCTGCAACTAATGAAAACATGCAGCAAGCCATTCATTCCGGAAAATTCCGGGAGGATTTATTTTACCGTTTGAGCACCGTGCCAATTCAATTGCCGGCATTAAAAAACAGACAAGAAGATGTGCATTTGTTGTTCCGGAAATTCGCTAATGACTTTGCTGAAAAATACCGAATGCCGGCCATTAAATTGTCAGATGAAGCGGTTATCCTACTCCAGAATTATCCTTGGCCGGGTAATATCCGTCAATTAAAAAATTTAGTGGAGCAATTATCGGTTATTGAAACAGCACGTGATATTGATGGAATGATGCTTGCATCTTACCTGCAGCCAATTACTGAAAAGTCTAGTTTTTTAGTCAAAAATGATCAAACGCAAGAATCTATTTCTGAACGAGAATTGATGTATAAGTTTCTTTTCGACATGAAAAAAGATTTAACCGAACTCAAGAAATTAGTTTTAGAGGTCATCAGTAATGGTCAATCGGTGAACTTAAGCCAAGATCAAACGGCACTTGTCAATCGGATTTACCAGGATGTGTATGATGACACACCTGTTTCAACGCGCATGTTACCACCAGGAACAGCGAACGAGGCACATACAACATACCCAACAGCGGCGGAAACGTTTGAAATTCATGAAGAAATTGAAGAATCCTTATCTTTGGAAGATCGTGAAAAGGAATTGATTCATAAAGCATTAGAAAAACACAGAGGAAAACGCAAGTATGCGGCTTTGGAGCTTGGGATTTCTGAACGAACACTTTACCGTAAAATTAAAGAATATCAACTCGGGGAATAAATGAAAATTATCCTATTCATTTTCGTGGCAATTGGATTAAGTGCTTGTTGGCCGAGCAGTTTCTCGTTTAGAGATACAGGGGGGATGCCTGAGGAATGGAAAACCTTTACCATGAAAACCCTTACTTTGGAAGCGTCCACTTGTCCGTTAAATTTTGCAGCAGTTTTGTCTGAAAACATGAAGGATGGTGTTCAAAACAATACACCGCTCTTATTGAATACTACTTATGGCAAAGGGGAAGTGAATATGGAGGGACAGATTACCCAATATAACGTTCAACCTTTAGCTGTTCAAGGGAATAACAATGCTTCACAAAACCGACTAACGATGACTGTCGTTATGGCGATTAACATCACGAAGCCAAAGGAAGAACAATGGACCATGACCAGTACACGTTTTGCTGATTTTAGTTCAAGCACGAATCTTTCTGAAGTAGAAACGAAATTGTTTGAGGATATCTCTGCACAAATGGTGCAAGATTTAATCAATAAATTATTAAGTAACTGGTGATGATAAGTAGCGAAACCATCCACCAACAAATGAGGAACACTGCTGGTTGTTCCACTCTTCAATTAAATGAATTGAAAGAGCTCATGGATTTGTATCCATATTCCTCAAGTATCGTAACATTGTATTTGAAATCTTTGGCGAATGGCCAAGATTTGCGCTTGAGTTCTCAGTTGGAAAAGTATGCGTATCAAATTCCCAATCGTGCATTGCTCTACGATTTACTGGTAACCCAAACCAATAGCGATAGAAATCAAGTAGAAACGCAGTCAGAAGCCTTTCAAGAAGCTGAAACTTTAATTCCATTGGAAGCGGAATCTATACATTCAGTAACGCCGATCATTTCAATTACCCTTGAAACGGTACCAGTCGTTGAAGCTGAAACAGCATTTAAGCCGGTAGAAGAAACAGCGGAATTTGTAACATTGATTGAACCTGTTGCTAAAACCGAACAACTCGGAATAGAAGATATAATCGAAGAAAGTAAGGTTTCGGATGAAGAGGAGGAAGAAAGCTCCTTAAATATCCCTCATCATATAGAAGAGATTCGGGAAATGGATGAGGTCGATACGATGATCCAATCTGCAGTGATTTCGTCTTCTTATTTGCAATTAGCTTATCCAAGAGCAGCGGAAGAATTCGAAACCAAGGAAAATAAATCGCTCGATGAGGAAACGGAAAGTCAATCCCCAGAAACGGAAAGCATTCAAGTTGTTGCAGCCGCGTCTAATGTGCAGCCAAAGTCCTTTACGGATTGGTTAAAAATGGGGGGAGATCTTAATGAAGATAATGGTGAACAAGAGACAGAGGAGAAAAAACCTAGTTTCTATCACTTCGAAAAACCCAAAAAAGAATTCTATTCTCCAGCGAAAAAAGCAAAGGAAAGTGTTAGTGAAAATGCGATGCCCGTAAGCGAAACACTTGCTCAAATATTTGCCTTACAAGGAAATATTAATAAGGCAATTCAAGTTTATGAGCAATTAAGTTTGTCTTTTCCGGAAAAAAAGAGTTTCTTTGCAACCCAAATTAGAAATTTAAAGAGAAAACTTAATTCTTAATCATGGATTTATTATTATCTATACTTATTATCGCAGCAAGTATCTTGTTGATTTTAGTTGTTTACGTTCAAAACCCTAAAGGTGGGGGCTTGAGTTCTGATTTCGGTTCTCCGTCTCAATTAGGTGGTGTTCAAAAAACGAACGAGTTGATTGATAAAATGACTTGGGGATTAGCTGCAACAATTGTAGTAGTAAGTTTGGTTATGACTATTCGTCAACCAAAAGAAGCGAAACCAGTTGCTCCTCAACAAACACAACAAGGTCAGGGACAAGGTCAAGGCCAAGCCCCAGCTCAAGGAAATAAATAAGTTTCGGTTTCGACCGTTGAAATGTCAGTATGTCACGCATGCTGACATTTTTTTTGCGCCAAAGCGAAAAATTGTCCACTTTCAGGTAGTGGCATAATATTGGTGAAATGAACAGAAAAATAAATAAACAATGTCAGTAAATTTTAAACCTTTGGCAGACAGAGTTCTGGTAGAACCTGCGCCAGCAGAACAAAAAACAGCAAGTGGAATCATTATTCCAGACACAGCGAAAGAAAAACCATTGCGCGGAATTGTTGTAGCAGCTGGTTCCGGTAAAAAAGATGAGCCAATGTCAGTAAATGTTGGCGATTCAGTATTGTACGGACAATATGCTGGTACAGAAATCAAAATCGATGGTATAAACTACCTGATTATGAGAGAATCTGATATTTATGGAATTTTTTAATTAATCATTCAAACGTAAAACAATGGCAAAAGATATTTATTTCGACGTAGAAGCACGTGAGAAATTAAAAAGAGGTGTAGATGCTTTAGCAGATGCAGTGAAAGTGACGCTAGGTCCAAAAGGACGAAATGTCGTAATTGGTA
>CANMFV010000048.1 GCA_947496835.1 Flavobacteriales bacterium
ATTTGTGGTTTAGACGACTCAGAGGATATTCAATCAATGATTCGCTGCATTGAAATCTTGGGAGCACGTTATGATAAAATAACCGGTACCGTTTATCCAATAACAGAACGTAACAAAATATCAATCACCTTGAATGTTGGAGAAAGTGGATTTGCATTGCGAACATTAGCTCTTGTTGGTCTCGCCCTGACTAAAAATCTGACATTAACTGGTTCTGGGACTTTGCTAAACAGAAACCAACATCAGTTGTGCCATGTACTAGAAAAACTTGGTCTCCAAGTTTTATCCAAGAGCGAAAAACTACCACTGAATATATCTGGAAGTATTGCTGGGAAAAGTATTATAGTCAATGGGAAAGATGGTTCTCAAGTTATCAGTGGTTTATTGCTTCTGGCTCCTTTGCTCAAACAAGAATCCATAATTGCGATTGAAAATCCAACGAGTAAGCCCTATTTGGACATGACAATTTCTCGCATGCGTGATTTTGGTCTTTCCATCCAAGAAATAGAAGAAAACAAATACAAAATTCTTGGAAATCAAAAAATTCAGCTCAATCAAATTCAGCTTGAAGGAGATTGGAGTGGTGCTGCCAATCATTTAGTGGGTGCTGCCATTTCTGGACAGGTTGAACTTCACGGATTACAGAAGAATTCGAAGCAAGCTGATAGAGCAATTCTAAAAATTTTAGAAGAGTTCGGTGCGGAAATTACCTGGAAAGAAGACATACTCATTGTTCGTGGGTCTCAATCAAAAAATCCAGTTCAAACCAACATTCTTGACTGTCCTGATTTGTTTCCAATCATTGTTGTATTAGCCTGTTCCGCAATAGGAATTTCACGTATTTCCGGAATTCATCGCCTGAAAAACAAAGAATCCAATCGCTTAAATGTCATGTGTGAACTACTTGATAAATGGAAAGTAAGGTATCAAATAGAAGAAAATAAAATCCACATTGTTGGAACAGGTTCCTTGGTTGGAGCAGAAATCAATACATATGAAGACCATCGGATTGCGATGGCGGGAACAATTGCAGCGTGTATTTCAGGTAAAGAAATGATTTTGAACAATGATACGTGCATTAAAAAATCTTATCCAAATTTCTTTATGGACCTAGGCATTTAGCCTATTTACCATTCATTCGGAACTGACTGTATTCAAAGAAATCCATATCTATGTGAGCAATTCTGTCTTCGATTTCTTTACGCTTAGAAGCCTTTAAGTTTTCTTTCAGTAATAATTGATAGTATAATACTATTTTCTGTTGATTTCTAGGCTCGATCAAAACATCATACGTTCCAGCAAGACTTTCGAGTACAAAATCTTTGTTTTTGTAGGTTGGGAAAAGTTGCAACAAGGTATCTCCATAAGCTACTGACTGCTCATAGGCTTGCAAGTCACTGTACTTCATATGTACTTTAAACAAACAATCTGCGGAAAAGGAATCAGTTGGATAAGCTTGGTAATAAGCTAAAAGTCGATTGATCAATTCAATATTTGTCAAGCTTGGCATTTTTGCAGCTTTAATCGGATCCTTTTGGATCGCCATGATCGAATCCTCCATTTCTTTAATACGCGTCTTTAATTCTGTTTTCTTATCTGATTTCGACGGACCTCCACAAGACGGGATTAGTATACTGACGCTGCAAATCGCAACAATTATCAAATATTTTTTCATATCATTTTTGGTTTTTTCGCATCTGGAAATGACATTTTATAATCAATGTCAATTTTTCCAGTTGAAATATTTTGAAGTCGTTTCGTTAACATTTTCTTTTTTAGCGGAGATAAATGATCCGTAAACAATATACCTTCAATGTGATCATATTCATGTTGAATGATTCTTGCCGCGTATCCATCATAGGACTCCTCATGAAATTCCCAGTTTTCATCAAAGTAAGTAATCAGTACTTTTTCCTGTCGGAAAACATTTTCACGTATTTTAGGAATGGATAAACATCCTTCTTGAAATGCCCATTTCTCCCCAGATTCCTCTTCAATGATTGGATTGATGAATACTTTTTTAAAATTTTCAATTCCTTCCGCTCTCGGATCTACTTCATCGTCATCTTCATCCGCAAATGGACTTCCATCTACAATAAACAAACGAATGCTCCGACCAATTTGAGGTGCAGCAAGTCCAACACCCTTCGCATGATACATCGTATCAAACATATCTGCAATTAACTTGGATAAGTCCGGGTATTTTTCATCAATTTCCTCAGCTTCTTTCTTTAAGACTGGGTCTCCGTATGCAACAATAGGTAAAATCATGCAGCAAAATTAATGATTTCCTGTTGGAATTTAGCTCTGAGACAGGTAATCTTGTAAAATCAGGGTTGCGGCAAGTTTGTCTACAAGGGATTTTTCTTTCATATGTTTTTTCTTGCCAACCAGATGAATTGTTTCCATCGCCCTAGAAGAACTAAATCGTTCATCTTGTAACGCTATAACACAAGCTGGAAATTGTTTTTCTAAAACTCCTTTCAATAAGCGAACATTTTCGGTGATATGAGAATCGGAACCATCCATTCTAGTAGGATAACCTAAAACGATTGTTGAAAATTTTTCATTGACGAACAGCTCCATCAAAAAATCCATTAGTTTCTGAGAATCAACGGTGCATAATGGACTAGCAATAATGGCATTTTCATCCGTCATTGCGAGTCCTGTGCGTTTTAATCCGAAATCTATTGCAACTATTTTCGACATTGGACAAAATTACAAAACATTATCAGATGCTTAAAGATTTTACTGACTGCATAGCAAATTGAAGATGATTGTGTAATTTCACGTTGCTATTTATTCGCTAAACAAATGAACATCAATTTTTTTGCTAAATTTCTCTTTCCGATTACATGTATTATACTCGTTTCTTGTCACGATCAAAGCGAACCGATTCATAAGCCACTTCAAAAAAAACGCATTGTCTTTTCGAAAGAAAATAAAAACTTAATCGTTTTTGAAAACTATGCCCAAAAAATTGATGGAAACAAAACGTTAGAGAAAATACAAAGTTTATTCTATTCGGATGCAGAAGGAAATACCACAGAATCCTTTGCCTGGATTGATAAGAAGATGGAAATTGTAAAACTTCAACAAAAAGTCAACCTAATTTCTGGCAGAAAAATCGAACGTATTTTTTATTTTTTTAACGGTATCAAAACAATGAGTCGTCAGATTATTCAATACTATGATCTAAAAAAACCTTACTTTTCAGAAGAAAGAAGTTACTACAGCTTAACTAATTCAGTAATCTCTACATTATCACGCTATTCTCAATCAGAGGAGCTAGAACTTGGTACTTTCAAGGAATCCAAAAAACATTCTATTCCACATGAGATTGCCCTTTCCGTTATAAAAAGAACAGGAGACTATGAGACACGTTTTCTAGGTTTTGAAGAGGCTTTTAGTAGGAAATTCATCGTTGTGGGAACAGAAAATCAAACAACAACTATCGCTTTCAATGTCTTAAGTCCAATTTTAACCGAGTTAATTAAAACAGAAAAAAGCAGCAAAAATAAACTTTTAGAAGTCCAATTCTCACCAATGACCGAACCGGATGGATTTACTTTTCAAGCTTTGATAGATTTGGAATATGTCCCGAATAAGAACTAACGAACTTTTTTATCTTTTTTGCGTACTTAGAACACAACAAACAATGATTGATTTGACAACAAAACATACTTCACCTAAAAATTTCACCAAATACCTCTTTCTATTTGGTTTTGCACTACTTTCTTCGATTCAATCTAGTTGGGCTCAACAAATGAAATTAAGCGGATCTATATACGACACGTCTAATGTCGTTCCAATTAAAAACGTCTCCGTCATGGCGCTAAGACTCAAGGACTCTGTACTTCTTGGTTTTACGCGAACAGACCAATTGGGGAGCTTTGTGCTTTCAGGATTTCCAATTGACACATTTCAGTTAATTATCGAACATCCGAAATTAGAGACAAAAACTTTCTACATCATTGGAAGCCAAGATAATTACGACATAAAAGTCCCACGCATTCAATTATTACAGAAAACACAGAACATTCGGGAGGTTACGGTACTAACCAATAGAAATGCGATTTACTTTAAAGGAGATACGCTGGTCTATGTCGCCGATTCATTTAACGTCGGACAAAATGCAGTCGTAGAAGATTTATTAAAGAAACTTCCTGGAATTAAAGTTGCTGACGATGGAAGCATTACATCACAAGGAAAAGAAATCAGTAAAGTACTTGTGGATGGAGATGAATTTTTTGGCTCTGATCCTACCATCGCGACTCGAAATCTGGGTGCAAAAGGAGTGGAATCTGTTCAGGTGTATGAAAAGAAAAATGAAGATGCGGCAATTGGTGAGGACGATAAAATACAAGTCCTTGACCTAAAACTAAAAGACAGTGCGAAAAAAGGATATTTCGGTAAGATTTCCGGTGCATCAGACTTTGGACTCATTCGTGATAATCCATTTTATGAATCTGAAATTTTATTAAATAATTTTAATAAAAAACAAAAAATCTCTGTATTCATGCTCTCCTCAAATACACCTAAGTCGAATTTCGGTTTTGGAGACATGAATAAATTCGGACTGGATAACGAACGGAACAGTAGTGGAATGACGATGTGGGATCAATCCAATCGAAATAATTCATCCGGTATCCCGCAAACATTGAAAACAGGAATCTACTTTTCTGATAAAATTGGCAAGACGGGTAAAATTGGATTTAATTATTCATACATTGAGAACCGATTAAACGCTGTTTCTAGCAGTGAATCGCAGTACATTCTTCCAACGAGTTCTTATTTCACAAAAGACTCTACTACCGAAGTGTCCAAAAATCAATCGCATCGTTTGAATTTAACGTATTCAGTAAACCTTGATTCCTTAACCTTTTTGGAACTCAAACCAAATGTACATGTTGACGCAGGTTTATCAGACAACTTAATTGTGAACAACTTCCGAAACGACCCTTCTGATCCATTACCTTATCTAGGGACATCCATTCAAAATAAAAATACATCGAAAGGAATCAGCAGTAACTCCGAAGCGGTCCTCCGAAGAAAGTTCAAAAAAGTAAACCGCGAATTAGAACTAAAATATATTTTATCTGCAAAAACAAATCAATCAGATGGAAACCTCTACACCTTGAAAACGGGTGTGGAAATGGATACTATTGATCAGTCAAAAGTGAATGACAACTCAAACGTGACAAATTACGGTATCCTTACCTACACAGAACCGATTGCAAAAAAATGGAAAATCCAATTAGAATACTTTGTTGAAACTGGAAAATCAAATCAAAACAAGCTTACTTTCAATAAAGATGCTTTTGGAAATTACGCGCAACAAGACACACTTTTCTCAAACCAATTTGACAACACACGATTCCAAAACCGCGGAACAGGAATGTTGATTTTTGAACACCGTCAACATACTGTTACGGGTGGATTAGGTTTTAGAAACATCAATGTTCAGAGTACGAACCTCATCACCTCTTTGGTAACGACTCAAGACATCAATAACTTCCTACCCAAATTCTCCTACCAATTTAAACCAGGAATGAGTAAACGAATTGGATTGAATTATACGACAGCTTCATCCCCTGCATCTATAAATGATTTACAACCAGTGCAAGACAATACAAATCCAAACCGTATTCAAATTGGTAATCCGGACTTGAAGCCAAACTATGTGCACAACCTAAGGTTAAACGCAAACATTTGGCAAGCATTAACTGGACGTTATTTTTGGGGTGGTGGAAATGCAAGTTTGACAAACAACGCATTTGCAACGTCAACACAATTCGATCAATTTGGTCGAACTGTGGCTCAAACAATTAATGTAGACGGAAATATATTTGCGAACGTTTATGCAGGAGGTGGTTTGCCAATTTTAAATAGAAAACTGGAATTTGCACCCAATATTAGTGCTTCTTACAACAAATACACAAACTTCATCAATAATCAAACAAATGTCACAAAAACGACTGCTGTAACCGCAGGGCTTGATATTGAACTTCAACTTGACTCCTTAGATATTACGATTGGTAACTCTTACAGCTATAACAATCCTGTCAGTTCACTATCAAGCATCTCTAATCAGCCTTTTGCGACGCAAGAATATTTTATTAAAGGAGAATGGAGACTTCCAAAACACATTGAATTTCAAGCGGATGCCAAATATACCATCAACACAGGTAGAGCTGCTGAATTCAACCGGAACATCATGATTATTAATATTGAGCTAAGTAAAGCGTTTTTAAGTACAGAGAATGTTATCTTAACCCTTGCGGCGAATGATATCCTAAATCAAAACTTAAACCTACAACGTCAAATCAATGGCAACGTGATTACCGATAACAACACTCAAATAATTTCCCGCTATTTCTTGGTGAAATTAACCTACAAATTCAATAATAATAAAACAAAAGAAGATGACTTTAAAGGCTGGCATTAAATTACTCTTATTGATTCTTTGCCTAAGTTTTGAAGCAAACAGTCAATACATTCTTTCTGGAAAAATCACTTTCGAACGAAGAACGAATTTGGAAAAAAAATTCACTGACCAACGCATGCGAAGAATGGTCACTGAGGAAAACAAAATCCGCACAGAGCTTTTTTCCTTATATTTTAATGACACAGCCTCCGTATTTAAAGCTGTTCCTACAGATAAGCAAGACGACATGGCTTGGATGACAACAAAAAACAGTTACCTCCAACTACTAAATTCAGGAAAACAAATAACTGTTCTTGGACTCATGGGACAAAACATTTATGTTAAGGATAGTTTACCGACAAGGAGTTGGAGAATTACAGATAGTAAACGAAGTATTTGCGGATATGATTGTAGAAAGGCAGTCTACCAAAAGAATGACAGTACCAGAATTTATGCTTGGTATACAACAGCTTTGGTGCCATCCGTCGGGCCAGAAGGATTTTGTGGGCTTCCAGGAACAATTCTTGGCCTAGCAACCGAAGATGGCGGAATCATTTACTTCGCAAAAAAAGTAGAGGAAATGAAACCTACAAAAGAAGATATGTCGGTTGAAATTGGCAAAAACAAGGTGTTTACGCTGAATGAACTGCACATCAAAATTGAAAAAGATTACGGAAATATGCCTTGGGGTAAACGAATGTTTGAAGATCTGTTCCGTTGGCTATAAAACAATAAATTCAAACGAATGAAAGGAATCATTTTAGCAGGAGGTTCAGGCACAAGGCTTCATCCTTTAACTTTAGCTGTAAGCAAGCAATTAATGCCTGTTTACGACAAGCCGATGATTTACTACCCACTATCCATTCTTATGAGTGCGGGAATTAAAGAAATATTGATTATTTCCACACCACATGACCTACCCCATTTTGAAAAACTATTGGGAAATG
>CANMFV010000049.1 GCA_947496835.1 Flavobacteriales bacterium
CGTGTCGTAGATGAAGTAACTGCTGCACTTTTAAGCGGTTGGATTACCACAGGTCCACGCACGAAATTGTTTGAAAAGAAAATCACGGAATACTGTGGCTGTCAAACCACGGTTGCTGTCAACTCATGGACCGCAGGAATGGAAATATTATTGCGCTGGTGGGGTGTTGGTCCGGGCGATGAAGTCATTATTCCTGTATACACATATTGTGCAAGCGCAAATGTTGTTTTGCATACAGGAGCGACACCAGTCATGGTGGACATCAGTTCAGATGACTTCAATATTTCCAATGAAAAAATCGCAGCGGCAATCACTGAACGTACCAAAGTGATTATGCCTGTAGATATTTCAGGATTTCCTTGTGATTACGACGCCATTTATCAAATCGTTGAAGCCAATCGTTCGCATTTTCACGCGTCAAACGAAAAACAAGAAAAACTGGGTAGAATATTAATTGCAGCAGATGCAGCGCACAGTTTTGGAGCAGCCTACAAAGGAAAAGTTTCAGGAGCGATTGCGGATGTGACCGTTTTTTCTTTTCACGCCGTGAAAAACCTCACAACTGCGGAAGGAGGAGCAATCTGTTTTAACTTACCCGCTGGATTTGATCACGAAGAAATTTACAAAGAATTTTGTATTAAAATCCTTCATGGACAATCCAAAGATGCTTTGGCAAAAGCACAAAAAGGCGCTTGGCGTTACGACGTCTTGGAACCTGGATTCAAGTGCAACATGACCGACCTGCAAGCAGCGATTGGACTCATCGAATTGGAGCGTTACCACGAAAACCTCGATCGAAGAAAAACGATTTTTGAAGCGTATGATGCTGCTTTCCAACAAACATCTTGGGCCATCACACCCGTGCATCAAACCTCAGACAAACAGACATGTTACCATTTATACCAACTGAGAGTTGCCAATGTAAGTGAGGAACAACGAGACGCAATCATCCAAGAGATTTTCGAACAAGACGTCTCTGTAAACGTACATTTCCAGCCTTTACCACTCTTGACAGCATATAAAAATTTGGGCTACAAGATGGAAGATTATCCAGAAGCATGGAATAAATATTCTACAGAAATTTCATTGCCTGTTTATTTCAACTTGACGGATGAACAAGTACAGGAAGTAATAGCTGCAGTGAAAAAGGCTGTTTTTAAGGTATTACAAAAATAAATCATGAATAAAACACTTTTTTTCGGTCTTATACTTTGTCTGTTTTCATGGACAAGTATCTCTGCACAAATTAAACCTAATCCGATTTGGGAAAAAGACTTTGTCGATACCTGTGTGGTCATTCCACTTGGTGTCAATTTCGGCTTGTGCGCAATGCCACTTGGCTGGGCTTTAAGTGATTCCGGATGTGTGATGCTTTCCGGATGTAGTATGACAGGCTCCAACGGCATTGACTACTCCACCTCTTTTTTCCAAAGTTCTTACCAATGCAATGGCGCCTGTATTCAAGATACAACTGTACTTCTTGCATGTATAGATAGTTCACAAATCAATCTAAATGTCCTTTGTCCTGGAATTTACGAACCAGTTTGCGGATGTGATTCCATTACCTATTCCAATTCATGTGAAGCAATCAATTATGGTGGTGTGGTATCTTTTACTGAGGGTGAGTGCGGAAGTGCAAAGCTGACGGAAAATTGGATGAGTTTTATAGGTATTCAACCGAATCCGTTTTCTGATTATTTGGAGTTTGAAATAAGCAGCACGACAAATATCCAACTGAGCATTTTTCAAGCAAGTGGACAAGAAATCCTACAAAAAGAAATATCTACGGGACTTCAGCGCATTGACTTGAATCTATTAATGCCAGGAACGTATTTTTTACGTTTAGAAAATAGTCAAACTGGACAGTCATTTATGAAGGTTGTCGTTAAATACTAAAATTCCATTTTTTGTATTTTTTAACGTTTTTTAGTGTTTTTTGCGCTTTATTCTTTGTTTTTTATCTGATTTTACTTGTTTTCATATCATTTATTTGACTAACTTAATTAGAGAAAATCATAAAAATCTCAAAAAATGCTAGTCAAAACCTACTCCAGTACCGTTTTCGGAATCAACGCCACGACCATCACAATCGAAGTCAATTTAGGCATTGGTGTCAACTTTTATCTTGTCGGATTACCCGATAATTCCGTCAAAGAAAGTCAACAAAGGATCAAAGCTGCCTTTAAGAATAATGACCTTAAATTCCCAGGAAAAGAAATCACGGTGAACATGGCTCCCGCAGATATTCGCAAAGAAGGTTCTGTTTTCGATTTACCAATTGCCATTGGAATTTTAGCGGTGAGTGAACAAGTGAAAGCGGATCACTTAAGTGATTATTTGATGATTGGTGAATTATCGCTCGATGGTTCCGTTCAAGCGACCAAAGGAATTTTACCCATTGCCCTTCAAGCTAAAAAAGAAGGATTCAAAGGAATCATTGTCCCGAAGATTAACGCCCAAGAAGCTGCGGTCGTTCAAGAAATAAAAGTTTATGGTGTTGAGAACATACAAGAAGTGATTGACTTCATGAACGATGAATCTGCTCTGGAACCAACAACCGTAGATATATCCGCATCGTTTGAACAAAAGATGGATGTATTCGATGACGATTTTCGCGATGTCAAGGGACAAATGAACATCAAACGTGCTTTTGAAATTGCGGCAGCTGGATCACATAACGTAATTTTGATCGGTCCACCAGGTGCCGGTAAATCCATGTTAGCTAAGCGCTTATCTACCATTCTCCCACAAATGACCATTGAAGAGGCACTTGAAACTACCAAAATTCACAGCGTTGCCGGTAAAATCAAGAATCCGGTCGGACTCATCACTCAGCGTCCGTTTAGAAAACCACATCATACAATCTCTGACATCGGTTTAATTGGCGGGGGATCCTATCCGCAACCAGGTGAAATTTCTTTGGCGCATAACGGCGTGCTTTTTCTAGATGAACTTCCTGAATACAAACGTGATGTGCTCGAAGTCATGCGTCAACCTTTAGAAGACCGAATCGTCAATATTTCGCGTGCGCGTTTCTCCATTGATTATCCAGCCGGATTTATGCTCGTTGCTGCAATGAATCCATGTCCATGTGGATTCTTTAATCACCCAGAGAAAACCTGTGTCTGTGGACCCGGAGTTGTTCAGAAATACCTGAATCGCATATCGGGACCTTTATTGGATCGCATTGACTTACATGTGGAAGTTACTCCGGTCAGTTTTGATGAACTTTCTTCCGCAGTCCCAAGTGAAGGAAGTCGTTCTATTCGATTGCGCGTAGAAAAAGCACGTAAAATTCAACGCGAACGATTTGTAAACCGAGAAGGTATGCATTGCAATGCACAGATGTCAAAGTCCGAATTTGAAGCGAACTGCCAACTAGACGAATCTGGAACGAATATGCTCAAAATGGCCATGAATAAACTTGGACTCTCAGCCCGCGCATATGACAGAATCATCAAAGTTGCGCGCACCATTGCTGACTTGGACACATCTGGAAGCATTCAATCTAAGCACATTGCTGAAGCTATTCAATACCGAAGTTTGGATCGAGGGAATTGGGGAATGGTTAAGCAATAAACGAACACACAACTCATTTACGTGCAATGGTAGACCAGGCAAAAAAAAGCTGTCTCATTGAGACAGCTTTATTATTTTCGTTGCAGAATTAACTATATAAACAACGTTAGTGTCACTTATATAGTTATTTAAATCTAAGCTTGAATTTTTAACTATTCGAGAAGATTCAAATCCTACAATTTTACAATTCTGAATTAGTCGTTACCAATTCTTATTTCCGTTTTATGATTCTATGTAAAATAACATTTACATTAAACAGATAAAGGGAAATCAAGAGATTACCACCACCAAGAACTTATATTATAAGTTGTAATGGTTTCCGGTTGGTTTTCTCCGTAAGCAACACCAATATCACGAGCAGATTTAATTTCAGCTTTTTTAATATCAACGTCATCTTGTTGTTGTTTCAATTGAAATGCCCATTCGCGTTGATCAATTTCTTTAATTCGCTTAGCCATTTTATCCGTGAGAACCTTAGCCTCAGCATAACAAGAAGAATTTGGATCTATTTTAGCTAGAAATGCAGAAGCTTGTTCAGCACCGTAATAGTCTTGATTTGTACTCCAAACACTATTTGCTTCCATCATATCCTTTTTACATTGTAAATCGATTTGTTGTTTATAAATCGGACCTACTGCATCCATTGCTTTATTGTAGCAATCTTTACACACATCAGGAATGGTAAATAGCGTTGCAATTGCTGCACCAAATTCTCCTTTGGATGTGAGTGTTTGAGCCTCCTTTAAATAAAAATCACATTTAGCATTAAAGTAATCAATGATTTTTTTCTTTCCTTCATCAATAAACTTCTGATATTCTGGATCTGCTTCCTTGATTTTTTTAATTGCAGAAATTTCAGCAGCTGATTCAGTGTTACCCATACCCATTATTGTCGTACTAAGAGAAGAAAAAATTGTTCCTTCAATTGCGTCTCCAATAATGAAAGTAACCTCTATTTCATAGTTGTAAACTGGTGGAGTCGACGGTACCTTAACTGATGAAAGTTTTTGAACCTTTGCAGTTAATATAAATCGTTGATTATAACTTGCACCACCCAAACCATTTTTTGAGATTATACGGTCCAATCTATTTTTCAGCGCCGTCTGTGCTGGTTCCTTTAACCCACCTAGTTCTTTAGGTACATATGCTGCAATAGCAACCCTTCCATAGTCATCTGTTTTTGTTCCAGTGTTCTGTCCATAAGTAATGTGAGTGGAGAGAATGAAACATGCGATGTATAAAATTAAATTTTTCATATTACTCGATATTATTTTCTTTCAAATACTTTTTAATTCCAGCCCTATTGACTCTTACAACAACCATTCTCTGCTGCATTTCTTTACCCTTTTTGGCATTTCGAGAAACTTTATTTTTAATTTTCTCATCTTGTAAAGTAACGTATTTTGAGTAGGCACCACCATCTGCAAAAAATGAATTAAAAAAATCTTCATATACCTTTTGAGGTTCCGGTGAAAATAATAAAGGATCTGGTGAACAACCACCACTACCCGTTTTTATCCCATAAAAAATAACAGCCCATGCAGCATTTTTTTTCGCTTGCTCAGAAGCATCCAAATAGTTCCTGCCTTTGCCATACGATTCCACTGTCACCGATCCATCAAGTTCAAGTCCGAGGCATTTACAATCATAATCATAATTAGAACCTACAGCTTTTGAGCCTTGGGAAAAACAACCGAAAGATAAAACCGTTGAAAAAACAGCAATCATTAAATTTGTTTTCATACTTATTATTTTTTAGGAATGAACACTACTACAACTCCGCCTAATCCTTTAGCTTCTACTACAGCAGAAATCGGCTGATCTGTGAGAAGAGTCTTTATTTCAGTGTTTACTAATCTTGCAAACTTCTCAAAATTGTTTGACTCCACTTTTCCGCTTAATTTATTAGACATTTTTGCTGGTATCACTACAAGGTAACTTCTAAAATTTCCTTCACCTTGGTCACCTGAAGTAGTATACTTTGTTGATTTTTTTGATACCATTGCATCAACTATTTCTGCAAATTGATAAGTTTCTCCATCAATTGTCAGTTCATCCTGGAAAGTCAATTCTAAATTCTCACTGATAAGGAATTGAACTTTTCCTGAAATACCATCTTTGTCTCTCTTTTCAAAAAATGATGTTACAGCCGGTACAAAATTATCAAGAGCTTGATTTGCATTGCGCTCAATTAAACCCATTAGATCATTTTTATTCGCTGTTTTAACTCTAATTGGATCTCCATTGATCACATCTTCCATTAAAATAGGATCTCTACCATTCAATGTTAATTTGTATTCAATTTCCTGATTTGTTGGATTACCTTCTACCAAATCAACTTGAAGCCAAATATCCGCTTGCGCAACTCTTGCTAACATGTCTAAATCACCTTCTTTAGCTTTGTTAGTACGGGCTTGATTCGATGCTCTTTCTTTTGCTAGATTGGCCATAATTGCACTCAGAGATACAATTCTAAATCCATTCTTCTGAAGAATCGGCTTCAAATAACCTTCAATAGAGTTATAAATAACCATTTTCGGATCGTTCAAGGCATTCTGGTAATCAAAAGATGTCACTTCACCCAAATCAGTCATTTCTGTTTTTGCATAACCAGCTTTCTTCATCCACATTTCTGATGGTACGATTAGAATTGACGGAGTAATCCCCATTGATTCGGCAATTTGAGCTGCTGATTTAATATACCCTAGCTTTTGTAAATCCTCTCTCAACTTAGTTTTAGAAATATAAACAGTTGTAGTTGCCTTAAGTGTTTTCTTGTCAATTTTACCTGCTGGCTTGCTTGTATTTGTTTGAAATTTAGTTACATGTGCTAAACCTGCTGTATTTGAAGTAAGGTAACTTTTATAAAAATCAAGGTTTTGATTATAATTGCTTAAGTCAGTTAAGGCAGTTGATGCACTTGCATTATTTGTTTTTCCATAACCTTTGAAAATTATGGTGAACAAGGCCTGAGATCTAGCTTTTTGATTACATTCCGCAATGTCTGCACCTTGATTCGTAATGTCAATTGACACCATTCCTCCGTCAGCCTGATCAGCTATTGCTTCAAATTGATAAACTTCTTCCCACGAAGGAACAATTACTTGAGCCTTAGCAGTAAAGGCCGCAAAAAATAAAATGGTAATTAAAATATTTTTCATTTTTCAAAGATTACAGTTAAAATTTATTATTTGATTAATCGTAAATAGTGTAAACCAACTTGCGCTTTTTTACCACCTGAGAAAGTTGTTGCCGAAACAGTTGGAACTGGATTACCTGCAGCATCCAAAACTACCTCTGCACCAATTGTATTGTCCCAAATCGGAGCTTTCTTGTCTACAGAAGCTGATCCTACACTTTTCCAAACGGGCATACCCAACTCATTGAATCCTTGTTCTAAAATCTCATATTTTTGACCTGCTTCTACACCTTCTTTTAATCCAATTTGAGCCGTTACAGGATCAATTGAAACAACAGGAGCAACAGGACGGAATTGAACATATTCCTTTTGCAACTTAGCTAGTGCATTATCAATTGTTCTTTTCACTTGAAGATCAATAATTTGATCCTCTGTTCTCTTCTCACCAATTTTAAATGTCACTAATGAAGAACTTGTTGTTTTACCAACAAATTTCATCTTGAAAAGATTTGTAGTGTCCCAAATTTGTTGCTTGTTCGCATTAGAATCATC
>CANMFV010000050.1 GCA_947496835.1 Flavobacteriales bacterium
CTCATCTGAACTATTTTTTCAGGGAGTTTGAATTGTGCAGACATTGTCTGCATTGTTGGAGGATTAACAGTTCTTTCAGAAAAAGAAATTTATCACTTAGCTTTCGTAAAAGCGTAATTCAATCCCACTTTAAACCATCTTCCAGGCATTTGAACGAATCCCGCCTCAACATAATTGGTGTTTGTTAAATTATTTGCTTCAACAAAAAGGTTGAATCCTTTTAAATTTCCAGAAATGAATTTCAGGTCAACTAATTGGTATGCCGGATTTGAAACACGTTGAATAAATCGATAATTCACTTGCAGACTTCCAAATTTTGAAAATTGAAAACTAAATTTCGCAATCAATTGATGTCTTAAGTTCGAATACGCATAACGAGACTCTAAATTCGAATCAAATACATGCGTTGCCTGTATGTACGTGTATGACAAGTCTATGAAGTTGGGCTTAAATTTAGCGGAATAAACAAACGTTTTACGCACCGTTCCTTCCACTCCATAAAATTGAACCTCTGCAATGTTCACAGGTTGCCATTTATTTGGATTTGGTATCACGCTGGATGAATCGCGCACCCAGTCGATCATATTATAGGTTTGACGGTAAAATACATTTCCCTCCATATATAATTTTCCATTTTTAAACCATCCTAATTCAGCTGAATTGGCATATTCAGGTTTTAAATCTGGATTTCCTATATTCGATGGGTCCGCATAAAACAATTCAGTGTAGGTAGGAATTCGGTTGCTTTTTGCCAGGTTAGCATACAAGCGATTTTGTTCATTCAACTGAAATGCACATTGGAAACTTGGCAAAACGCTCAGCGGAACATCCGAATATTGAAATACTAAAAGACTTGTCGTCGCTGTCCACTTTCCAGTTTTGAACACTACATCACCAAATACACTGGAATATTGTCGCTTACGCAATCCCAAATTAGAACTATTCAGCGCCTCAATACGGTGTTCTAGACCCAAATGATATTGCCAGTTGCTTAAAAATTTCCCATTTAAAATACTTTCCAAACTATAGGTTTCTGAAAAATGACGATTGGTGTAAAATCCAGGATCATTGCGCTTAAGTCGGAATTCATCGCGATTGGTACGTGTGCTCAAACGATTAACCCACGTTGCTTTTCTAAAAGACACGTTGTAACGTAAACCGGCAAACGCATTTTGAGTGCTTTCCCATTGATCTGGGAATTTGTTTGAATAAAAACCATTCGCACCAAATTCACGATCTGAATAAGCCAACATCACCAATAAATACTGTTTTTTAAAGGATTTTCCTCCTTCGTATGAAATCTGTTTATTGTCAAAATCTGAATTTGACCAATGACCGTTTGACCGGTCGAATCCCATAGATATTTTTTGATTCCAGCCTTTGATGGGTGCACTCATTGTTACATTGATTCCAGCAGTTCCAAATGAGCCAGCATAAGATTGCGCTTTGACGAAGGTTTTACCCGATAGGTTGGAAACAAAATTGACCGCTCCAGCAAGTGCACTTTGTCCAAACATATGTGTTGCTGGACCTTTGGTGATCTCAATTTGATCGATGGCATTAACGGTGAATGGAATATTCATGGCATGATGTCCAGTTTGTGGATCAACCATTTTAAATCCATTCACTAAAATCAAGGTCTGCTCAAAACTTCCTCCGCGAATGCTAATATCGGCTTGCATTCCGTTTAAGCCGCGCTGACGGACATCCACACCTGAAGTATAGCTCAACGCTTCACTTAAACTTCGTGAGGGCAATAAAGCCAACTTATCTGCTTTGAGCAACGTCATGGATTGGTTGCGTTGAAAATAATCCATTGGATTTCCTCTTCCGGTTATGATAATATCATTTAAAGTCAAGATTTTAGCGGGAGGGACAATAATGTCTCTTTGAGCAAAAGTAAAAAGCGAAGGAAAGAATATAAAAAGAAGGAAAATATGTATTTTCATTTTGTTA
Source organism: Flavobacteriales bacterium (assembly GCA_947496835.1). Classification (GTDB taxonomy): domain Bacteria; phylum Bacteroidota; class Bacteroidia; order Flavobacteriales_D; family Crocinitomicaceae; genus UBA952. The sequence goes on from CANMFV010000050.1 coordinate 1,957, forward strand.
TTTTTCTGCAAAAATACACATCGAAAGTTTTACACGTGTATTTATTCACCTTTTAATGATACAGAAATGAAAAATCGGAGATTTGAGGTACATCACCTGCATACTGGATTCGAACGAGGTGCTCACCAGGTAATAAATGCACAAAATTACGATCAAAGGTAATTCCTGTTTTTTGCGAAAAAAGCCAGAAATCTGCGCAAAACGCACTGTTTTTCACCAAAATATCTGCCGTTTTGTTCGATTTATCAACATTTTTGATCGCAAGGTCAATTTGAACAGCTCGTTTTTTAGGTGAAGGACCAATTAAAAAATCACGGGTAATGCCATTGGACAATTCTACGCGAATCAATTGTTCGTTCTTTGGAATGACACTCCAGATTAATTTATGCTCTTGATAACCAACAGTTGCATCTCCGTTAATTTGCAAAGGTGATGCCGAACGAGCATTTCCGTTTAGCGCATAAACGAACACTTTATAGCTCAGAACCTGATTTTCCATGACATCTGACTTCACATAAAGTTCCACTGCGCCTTTTTCCGTTGTTTTCTGCAATATAGCCACTGGCTGAAAATCTTCACGCATGGCATAATGCAAGGCTTTCCAATTTCCAAAATAATCGATACTTGACCACGTTGGTGCTGGCCAACAGTCATTCAATTGCCAATACAAGGTTCCCATGCAGCGAGGAGTATCCAAGCGATGTCCAGAAACAGCACTCGAAACAGCATGGCGTTGTGTCAATTGCGAATAATACACAAAACGATTGAAGTCTTTTGTGGAACCGTAAAGCAAATCCGAATGTTTTTGAATCATTCCATTCCCAACATAACTTTTCTGATGGTGCTTCATCACCGCACTGTTCAAGGTGAAATCCTTGGGTTCCGAAAACGATTTTATTGTCGACAATTCAGGAAAACTTTGAAATCCATATTCAGCATTAAAACGACCAATTTTACTTGCGAAATGTGACATTGGATCCTTTCCATGCCAAACTCCCCAAAAATGCTGTGAACCATGATTATAGAAATCATCATTTCCCCAATTACTCAAAGGCGATGTGTGAATGTAACTGGTATTTGTCCAACTAGTGACAATTCTCGGCGCTAAACCCTTGAACAAATCGTTATAGGCTTTCAAAATGATTTCTTGTTCACTCGTAGATAAATCATATTGACTCTGAAAACCCCAATTTTTCCAAGCGACATCAACTTCGTTGTTTCCATTAAACAACACAACCGAGGGATGAGCAGAAATACGCGGGATTTGGAAATTAAATTCTGTTTCCACTGTTTTTAAAAACGTATCATCACCGGGATACATCGCACACGCAAACATAAAATCTTGCCAAACCATGATTCCTTTTTCGTCACATGCGCGAAAGAAAGCCTCATCGGGATAAAATCCCCCGCCCCAAACACGTACCATGTTGAAATTTGCTTTGGACATTTGTTCTACTTGAAACCTCCAATCTTCTTCACTTATGGAAGCAGGAAAAACAGATGGTGGTATGAAATCTGCTCCTTTACAGAAAATAGAAACTCCATTTACTTTAAATTCATACGATGTCCCCCATTTGTCTTTTTGTTGAATCAATTCAGCTGTTCGAATACCAAATTGGATTGGTTTCTCATCTACTAATTTTCCATGGACAAATAGTCGAAGGGTATCTTGGTAAAGATTTGGTTCACTGATTCCAGCTGGCCACCATAATTGTGGATTGTATTGAATGACTTCTGCCTCGAGATGTCCAGACGTAGGATTCATCTTTACAGGAAGTTCTCCATATAAGACCGACTGAATGCTAAAATCATTGGACGTATCTTTCAGTGAAAGCACATATTTCAAGCGGGCAAATAGCTCTTCTTTTGGAATCGTCAAGGTTTGAATGGAAAGAGCACTGATCTCATTCTCTTTTTCAATACGAATTTCTACTGGTTTTGAAAATCCCATCGTGTTCATTCGCAATGCCCAATCCCAGCCAAATTGATATTGTGGTTTTCTACTTAAAGGTGCAACTTTTAGAAGCGCCGGGTCATTTGGTGCTGGAAAGTGAAACGATTCCGATTCGTATCTTTTTTGATGATAAAGCGTTGGCGGAGTGAATACAACACGAATATCATTGTAACCACATTGCAGCAGTGACCTGATTTCAAAGTTAAAGGGATGAAAGAAATTGTCCGTTTGACCAACGAGTTTTCCGTTGATATAAACATCTGCATAGGTATCAACATTCGGAAAATGTATCGCTATTTTTTTGGCTTTGAATTGCTCCTCTGTTAAATAGAATTGTGATTTAAATTCCCATTTATACGTTTCTATCCATTGATAAAGCTCTTCGTTTTTTCCATAAAAAGGATCTGGTAATTCGCCAGATTGATAGAGTTTCTCCTGAATACTGCCCTTTTCACCAAACGCATTCCATTCGCTCGTTTTTGGATTTTTAAAACTCCAACTAAGTACGCTTTGACCATGAACGAGTCCAACCATACTACAAAGTAAACATGTAAACCATTTTACCATTACCAATTGCGATCAAAAGTTGCATCGACCATTTTTTCTTCATCCATGGTTCTTAACGCGAAATTGAATCCTGCGTAGATTGAATATGCACCGTAATTCCCGTCCTTATCCAAGGCAATAAATCCACATTGCAATCCTGTTAGATCGTCGTGTTTTTTAATAATGCGCATACATGCTTCTTTGCAAGCATCCATGGGAGAGAAACCATGACGCATTAATTCTACCACCGTGTGACTTCCCGCCACACGAATGATCGCTTCACCAAGTCCGGTAGAAGTTGCAGCGCCAATTTCTTGATCGATGAACAAGCCAGCGCCAATTATCGGTGAATCTCCCACGCGACCATGCATTTTGTATGCCCAGCCACTTGTTGTACATGCTCCGCTCAAATTTCCTTTCGCGTCCATGGCAATCATTCCAATCGTATCATGGTTTTCGTGGTTGATTTCAGGTTTTTTAAAGACGTCCTTGTTTTCTTTTTTCCACTTTTCGTAGTCTTTTTTCACTTCAGGGATGGGCGTTTTGATGGTATCAAAACCATAATCCAACGCAAATTGGCGTGCTCCATCTCCAACAAGCATCACATGTTGTGTTTTTTCCATCACCGCTCGAGCGACAGAAATTGGATGAGCAATTCCTTCTAAACAAGCTACCGAACCACAACGTGAGCGTTCGTCCATGATACATGCATCCAAGGTAACGTGTCCATCGCGATCCGGGCGACCACCAATTCCAACACTGCGATTCGTAATGTCGGATTCTGTGACGCGAACACCTTTTTCCACCGCGTCTAATGCCGAACCGCCGTTTTTTAGTACTTCCCAAGCCGCCTTGTTTGCATCAAGTCCATGTATCCATGTCGACAAAACAATCGGTCCATTGATTTTTCCGCTAGACGATGTTGCAACGATGTTTGCCGCCTTTGCTGGTTCAACCAGACTAAGTAATCCCGTTGCAGCACCTAGTTTTAGGAAATTTCTTCTTTTCATCGTGCGTTCTTTTTTCTAAGTTCATTTGCCAACCAGGATTGAAAAGCATCCGCATTTCGCATATGTTCTGCACCTGTGACAGCGAAGTTATGTCGTCCCGTATAATCTGGTTTGGCGCACATAAAGATGTAATCTACATCAGCTCGATTTAAAACAGCATCAACGACTTTCGGTGAAGGCAAGCAAATTGGTCCGGGAGGAAGTCCCTTTATTTTGTAAGTATTGAAAGGACAATCGATATCCCTGTGAACTGCCAACAAACGTTGAACGCCTTTCAGTTGATCTCCCCAACAAAATTTAAACGTTGGATCCGATTGCAAACGAACTCCTTGATTCACGCGATTTAAATAAAGTCCAGCAATTATTGGCCACTCATCAGCGTTTACAGATTGTTCAGAATAAACAACGCTTGCCAATGTAACCGCTTGACTAGGAGAACTTAATCCTATTTTATTTAAACTGTTTTTTCGTTCAGGATTCCAGAATTTTTTAAACTCATCAGCCATGCGCTCCACGAACATTTCCTCATTTGAATCCCAATACATTTGGTAACTATCTGGAATAAATAGTGCTGGCAATTGCTCGATCGTAAATCCAAGTTTTGAAAGTGTTGCGCCAGATTGTAGGTAAGTAATCAACTTCGCACTATCTACATCAATAGATCTGGAAACTTTCCCTGCCATTTGATAAATGTCCCGACAATTGTTAAACGTCACCTCAACTTCTACTTCCGCGTTCCCATTTCCATTAGAATTCTTTGTGAATCCATTTAATAAGGTTCGGTAACTCGTTCCTGGTTCAATCAAGTATTTACCTGAGGCTATCGTTTTGCTAGTCAATTTTTTATACTCACCAACTGAAACAAATGATTTGACATCATCAATGATTTTTTCTTGAACTAATTCATCAGCTAATTGATTCAAATCCATCGATCCATCAATGTAAAAAGCGTGTGATTCTGAATTGAGGCTTTTGTGACTTCCCGCGAGGTAAATCATTGCTTTTGGCCCAACAACAATCAATCCAAAAAGAACTAAAATACCTCCAACTATTATTAACTTTCCTTTAGACATAACTGATAACTTATTTCATCTATTTCACTTCCTTTATAACGCAGCCATCCTTTTCGGACGCCTACTTTTCTAAAATTCATACGTTCAAACAGGGCAACGCTTGCCGGATTATCACCATGAATGGAACATTGTAAATTTCGTAATTCCAAGTAATCTCGGGTATATTTTATCAACTGTTGAAGCGCATCCATTGCAAATCCTTTTCCACGATCTGAATCCATTGCGATTAAAATTCCAACGGAAGCATAACCATGTTTGAAATTCACTTCGTATAAATCGATTACGCCAACGGAACGTTCTGTTTCCTTTTCGATAATGACAAAACGAAGTTGACCAGATTTCCTTAGATCCGCTTGATGTTCAATGAGTGCCATGATGTCAAACATGGAAAAAGGCACCTCTGTGTTGGAAACCTTCCAGTTTTCCGGATTGTTTTCCCACATATAAATGGATGTCGCATCGGATTTCTCCACAGCCCTCAAGTATACTTTTTCTCCAACTAACATCGATCGATTTTACCATGAAATACAAACGTAGCTGGACCTACTAAAAATATTTGTTCAAATCCATGCTGGTTTCTTTCCCAGAAAACCTCCAGCTTACCACCTTTCGTAAACACCTTTACGTATCTACCGTTATCAGGAAACAATTTTGCATATACC
>CANMFV010000051.1 GCA_947496835.1 Flavobacteriales bacterium
CACCTGTAGCTAGAATGTTAATTTGCCCTGTGGATGTTCCATAGCAATTGACTGGCGTAATGGATGAAATTATTCCGTTTACTGCCAATGGTTGAGCTATAGAAACGACAATCGTTCCGATACATCCGTTAGCATCAATGACTTGACACGCGTATTGTCCGGCAGATAAGTTTTGAATCGTATTTGTACCATTTCCACTGGGATTACCCGGTGACCAACTATATGTCAAGGTTCCTGTTCCTCCTAAAGCTGAAATCTGAGCTGAACCATTTGAGCCGTTGAAACAAGTGGAAGGTGTTTGACTAATTACCGAAACACTTGGACCAGTAATAGAATTGATTCCTACGGATAAAGCTCCTGTGCATCCATTTTGATCACTCACGACGACGCTGTAAGTTCCAGAAAATAAATTGCTTAAAGTGGATGAACTACCAACCGATGGTGTCCAGCTGTATGAATAAGTTCCTGTTCCGCCACTTGTTACCAAAGACAAAGCACCATTGTTTGAACCACACGTTGCCGGTGAAATAGAAGAAGTGCCAACGGAAATTGCTGTTGGGCCATTGATTTGAACTACTTGATTTACCAAGCAACCATTAGCATCGGTCACTTGACAAGTATAACTTCCGACGGGTAAATTTGTCGCTAAACCATTCGTTCCACCCGATGGACTCCAAGCATATAAATAAGGAGCAGTGCCGCCAATTCCAGAAACTTGTGCCGATCCATTCGTTCCACCAAAACATGAAACCGGAGTGAGTGCTGTGACGGATGAACTCAAAGTACTTGGTTGCACAATTATCACGTTTGTTGACTGTTGACAGCCATTTGCATCGCTTATTGTGCACATGTATGTCCCGGCAGGGACGTTATTTATGCTTGAACTCGTTGAGGCAATCGGACTCCATAAATAACTTAGATTCCCAGTCCCTCCCGAGCCTAGAATGCTTGCATTCCCAGTCGAATTTCCATAACAATCAACGTTTGAAATGGACAAAATTGAATTCGTAATAGAAGGAGGATTAGCGATTTGGAAACTTTGATTAAGCGTACAATTATTTATATCCGTTATTTGACAAGAATACCCGCCAGCACTTAAGTTTGAAATGGAATTTGTTGTGCCTAAATTTCCGGTCCAATTGTATTGATAAGGAGCATTGCCACCACTTGTCGAAAGCATTAACGAACCATTGTTTCCTCCAAAACAAGTAATTGGAGTCAAGACTGAATTGACTGAAATTGGTGCTGGTTGGGTAAGAACAATTTGTTGTACGGATGAACAACCTAGTCCATCGCTTACTTGACATGTGTAACTTCCTGCAGCTAAATTTGATATTGTAGGCGTATTGCCAATGTTTGGGGTCCAAGAATAGGTGAATTGTCCATTTCCTCCCGATGCACTCATACTTATGGCGCCATTTGAACCTCCGTTGCACTGTGGATTTATGGTAGATGAAACACTTGATGTAACGGCGGCTGAAATCATTGTAATGCTTACATTTTGTTGCGGAGCAGCACATTGATTGGCGTCTGAAAGTTGACACGTGTAGTTTCCCGGACTCAAATTACTATTCAGCGCACTATTACTGCTCGTATTTGACCAATTGAAAGAAAACGTTCCTGTTCCTCCGCTTGTTGAAAGTTGGATTGCTCCATTATTCAAACCACAACTGGCGTTTGTCACCGTTGAACTGACCTGAATCGGAAGGCAAATTTTAAATAGTGGATTAATTGCTAATGCCACCGCGTAGCCAAAGTTTTCAATGGGTGTAAACGCTGTTGCTCCATTGGGATTTTGATTCCACCTCATAAAGGCACGATTTGCTTTGAAGTAATTCGTTGAGGTTTGAAGTTTAATGTTTGCAGCATTTTCAATCACACCAAAAAAGTAAGTGCCTGGACTTAAATTCAAGGTCCCACCGCTTAACGGAAGTACTATGTTTGCACCTGAAATAGAATTTGAGATTGTGCTGGTATACGTTGTTGTGGATGCGATTGGAGATCCAATTGGAATGCCACTAGTATTTGTGGCGTAAATATCAACTCGAATGGGTTGATTGGATGGCGTGCCTGCTGCAAGTCCAATTTTCACTGAATCTAAATAATCTTGTTGTCCGATTGTAAACGTTTGTCCAATTACGCCATTATCATATGCACTAGTTGCATTATTTCCAATGCCGATTGTTCCGGTCACTCCCACATTCCTTGATAATTCCGATTTTGTTCTAGAAAAAAAAGTAGTGTATGAATTATTGAATGGGATTTGGTCATTTACAGTATTAAATATGTATTCAATAGAATAATCACCAAGCGATTGAATAGTGTAATTGGAAACCGTAAACGTATCAATTTGCCCCGGAACCAAGTTTTGGTTTGAACTTGTAGCCGTGTATATTACATTGTTTGACGCAACATTTTTAATGTTCACTGTCATTGTTACATTAAATAAAGGATTTGTCCCTGCATTTTTTCCACAGGCAGAAAGTATCAAGTTATTTCCGTTTACAGATTGACGCGTATGTACTTTTGTGAATTCTCCACCAGGATTTTGATGACTTATGTATGAAAGTTCCACGGAAGGATTTGATCCAAATTTTGGTCGAATCATGAAAGCATAATTCACGCTATAGGCCTCAATTGGATTCCAATTTCCCGAGTTATTGGTGCGAATGAAATTCGTTCCAGTTGTAAAAATGGAAGCATCACACCCGATTGGATATGGTGCGTTTCCCAGTTTATGAACCGAAAAAAGGTAATTCCCACTTGATAAAGAAATGGGATTAGACAAGGTGTGCGATTGCCATCCCACACCCGTAGAAGTAATATTTGGAGAAGTGTAAATTGGACTTATTTGAATGATGTTGTTGATGATCGGGAAAATTTCAATATAATATTCTTGCGTAGTTGACGCGCTTTGCGTGAAAAACTGAACTCCACTTACCACATCATTTCCTGTAATTGTGTAACTTACTCCTTGGTCGTATTCGGAAGTTGAGGACCAATTAAAAGCACTTGTATAGGTGTTATTATCCCTTGCATAGTAATTAAAATCCAAACTGAGGTTTTGAGTTGAAAGGTCATTCGTAGTTATACCATCTACTTGTGTTTGCGTCTTGATGTATTTAATAAAATAGTTTTTGGAAACAGATAGATTTGGAAACCAAGTCCCACTGTTAATTACCTGTTGCGTGCCAACACCTAAGGTAATAGGTGTGCTAGTCAACACTTGAATAGGTGTGCTTAAATTGGGCAATTCGTAGATTTCCGTCGTTAATGTGACGTTAGTGACGGTGTTCCCACTATAGTTTTTAACCGTTGCGCCAAATGGAATTCCATAATTTGCTTGATTTAAGGGGATTTTGGTCAACCTATTTTTCAGGTAAATGATTCCCACGTCATTGTTATTCGGCAAAGCTGAATAAGTGAAATTCCACGTAAAACCTGTACTTGACCACGCGTTGTCCCATTCGAAGAAATACGTACTTCCAGCGGTTAAAATTAAATTATCCACCCGTGAAGCAAACGAATTTGAACCGGATGAAATACAACCATTAAAATCGTCATTCGAACCAATTAATGTTAAATTACTACAACTGCCTGACCAAATCCAAAGGCGTGTATCTGAGCCTCCTCCACAAGAATTTATGGACAGATTACCATCCGTAGAGGGCATAAACTTGTACCAATTAGCGCCGACGGCGTCAATTTGTGAGGCTCCAGTTCCGGTAATTGCCAATGCTGTAAAATTTCCTGGATTGACATTTGTAGCATTTGCACAAGTTGATCCCTGTGCAAGAGGTTGCGCAAGTTTAAGAATTAATAAAAAGGAAAAAAGAAGATACTTCATTACATTTCAATCTTTTCAAAGGTACTGAAAGAGTTGCTTAATGACATCAATGATATGTTAACCTGTCACAGGAATCTAATTTTTAAGCAAAAAAAAACAGCACAGGTGCTGTTTTTTTTTTGAAAAGTGTTCCTGTTATTATTTCACGTAAACACGTTGTGTTGTTTGTTCTACTCCATTGGAAACAACCACTTGGTAAATTCCAGTGCTTAAATCGTCAAAAGACAATGCATTGTTCACATCGTTTAATTGATCTGTTTTTAACGTTTGTCCTGACATGGAAACAAATGAAACACTTGAACCAATTAAATCTGGCGTCACATTGATGTTCACATGTTCAGGCGTACCTACGATGGTTACTTTATCAGCAAGGGAAATCAATTCCAAACCGGAACTAGCACCTTCACCTGCTAAAATTTGAGAATTCGCTGTTGATTGATATCCGTAACCGTGAATGGTGATTTGAGAAGCATTTGTGTTCACTGAAAGCTCTACCCAACCGTAATAGGTATTCGCTCCAGCTGTAAGTTTCGCTCCTAAAAATTTATTTGATTGGTCTCGGAAATTCCCTTGTTGAACGGGAATTTGCCCGAGTATTCCTGCGTCTACAAGAATGTCTACGCCTAACGCATTGTAAGATGAAGTTCCGAAGTTTGCGGCAGATGAAATCGCCGCACCATTGTTCAAGGCTGATAATTGAAATGAAGAAGATGAACTTCCTGTCCCAGCTGCACCAACAAGTGAAACGCCATTCCCTGAAATCACTCCAGCAATCGCACCTTCATAGGTAAATTGAACCCCCTGCGTTGAGGAAGAACCACTTATGTGTTGCACGAAAAAGTTCAATTCTGGGTTTGCATCGTTATTAAAGTCTAATGAGAATGGTGCGGACAATGAATCCACAATAATATCAGGATTGAGGTTCGTCGCAACGACTTGCGCTTGTAAATTTCCTTGCGCGACCAATGCTCCAGCAACAGCAGTATATTGCTTTAATCTTGTTTTGTTTGATGAAGAAAGAGTTTTCATATTTTAAAATTTGAATTAAAAATAATCATTTTTAGTTGAATTCTAAAATTACTATCAATTTTTTAAGAAATTTTCGAGTATAAAACCTTGTTCTTCTTTGTTTTGTTCAATTTCCGAATAACTCAAGTATAGTGTCGAAAGGTTTGCCTGACTTTCAATCCATGCTTCAATTTTTGCCTGTTCTTGTTCGAAATGCATCAATTTTTTAGTCGAAACAACAGTTGGCATAGATTCCCCTTTTTGGTTTTTTGGACTCAAGTCCAATTCACTTTGAACGTATAAAAGTTTGTAGTTAAAATGATCGGGTAAAAAGGACAACGAATGACTCGGGATAAAGACGATTTGATCTCCAACATCTTCTAGCCAACTTGCATCTTGAAAAAGATTTGTTGCTTGTTCCCTGCAGTTTATGTCACTGTAAATAGGATAACCTAATGTTTGAATGAACGAAAGAACTTTTGCTTGATCTTGGTCCCTTACCTCGGTGCAGATAACTCGTTCTCCTTTCATGAATTTCTTAAGCTGTTGTTCATGAAGAGACGCCTTTATTTCATCTTTCAGGTAATCTCGGTAGATTTCGAAAAGCCACTTGTGAGATTTAATATTCCCGGGTGTAATCCTTAGGTTGACCTCAAATGCTTGAATGGCATCTTCATACAATCCTTGACGAACCAGTGCCTCGCCAAGATGGTAGTGCGCGCGGTGGAAGAAAAAATCGGTATCAATGGCAATTAGAAATTCTTCAATCGCTAAATTCAGTTCGCCTCTTCGTAAAAAACTAAGACCAAGGCCATGGTGTGCTCTCGCGTGAGCATCATCGATATTCAAGGCTCGAATGAACTGCTTTTCAGCGAGGTCATATTTTTTTCGTTGAAGGAAAATCTGAGCAATATTTAAGGCCAATTGATAGTTGTATGGATTCTTTTCTTGAATTTTTAAGAGCTTTGGCAATGACAAATGAGGTTTATTCATCGCCAATAGGATAAGTCCTTCCAAATAATCCAAATACATGGGTTGTTCCATGCCCAATTTGTCGTAGGCATCTTCGGTGTTTTGACTTTTTTCGTTTTGTTCACGCAGTTCCGTTAAAATCAACATGGACTTTCTGTACTGTCTTTTTGTTAAATAGGCAAAGGCCAATCTTTGACCATAACGTTGCACTTTGCTTTCACCAAAAATTCGTTCTAAAATATCAATCGCAGGAGCAAATTTTCCGGCATTTAATAAATTTCGAGCAATGTAATATTCGTTTTCTCGTTTCGACTTTTCGACTTGCAACAATTTATCATCATCCAACGCATCTATGTAACCAAGTTCTACAAGTTGTTGCAATGCTTCTTGAGCTGCCCATGGATCTTCGCGAAGCAGGGAATCGTGCATGCCGGTTTCTCCCGGAACAGATTCCCATGAATCGATAAAATTTGTTTCTCGCGCTTGTTCAAAACAGGCATGTGCTACTTTTCCTTCCATATCTTTTCCAACAGGTAAACCCATGTGATGTAACAGGGTAGGAGTGATGTCTAATACGCTTAAGCCTGAAATTTGACGTCCGTCGTTTTTGATTCCTGGTCCGGCTATAACAAATACTCCATACTGACTATGTTCAACTGCTGGTCCAGAAGGTTCCTTCGGAATGTAAAGTGGACGCTGGTGGTCACAATGGAATCCATGATCAGAGATAAGGAGAACGGTCGTATTTTCTTCATCAATCAAACTGATCATTCGCGCCAACATGCGATCGTGGAACATATAGGCAGCCTCAATCACATGTTGAAAATCATTAAAGTCTTGTTCCGGAATCTCGGGTCTTCTTGGTGGAAAATAACGCATAGCCACATGTGAAAAGTGATCGATGGCATCATGGTAAATTGCCATGAAATCCCAGTCGCTTTTCTCTAATAAATGGCAACTGGCACTGTGGATTGTTCCCGCATTGGCCATGTTTTTAATGACATTTGTTGTGCGTTGGTCTGAGCGTAGTGGAATATTATCCTTCAGATTTGGAATGAATGGAAGTACTTGATTTAAGTTGATTTGATGCGGGTGAATGCGAAACTCCTTCATCGTCTCTGTTAATTCCTCCGGAGGAACGGTTCCTTTGGGCATTTCCCATTCTTCGTTTAAAGGTTTCGTTGCAATTTGATACAGGTTTGAAACCATCACGCCATTAATTGGTTCAGCTGGATTACTCGGCCACCAAGCCACGACATTGCTTTTATATCCTTCTTGGTTCAAAATGTTCCAAATGGCTTTGACCTTCCGAGAAGTGGAAGTAACGGG
>CANMFV010000052.1 GCA_947496835.1 Flavobacteriales bacterium
CATACATGTAAATTTTCGTTCCCGGATAATTCTTATGCCATAGACCTTGCTTCAACCCTTTCGCATCTACTTGATTCACCTGTGCAATGGATGCTTGAATGAAAAACAACCATAAAATCCATATATTTTTCATATAAATTCTATTAAATCTCCTAATTGATCGAGTTCTAAATCTGGTCCAACCGAAATGATTTCTTCGCTGCGTATGAGAACCGTTTTCATACCTAAGTTTTTTCCAAAGTTCAAATCTCCATCTGTGTCACCGACCATAATTGACTTATTGAAATCAATTTCAGGAAATTCCTTCTGAGCTAATTCAGCCATCTTCGAATTGGGTTTACGCATGAAAGGGGCTTTGTCTTTTCCTTCAATTGCTGCGTATACATGATCAATTCGGGCTCCGGCATCCTGAAAGTCTTGCACCATTTTTTGATGTAACAGACTCAGCGCATCAATCGAAATCAGTCCTTTGGATACACATTGTTGATTCGTAACGACAATAACTCTTGCGAATTTACCAAACAACTCTTTAGATGTTTCAAGAACTCCTTTTTTGAACAGAAAATCCTCGTAATTTAATATGTAGCCACCAAAAACGCGTTCATTGATTACACCGTCTCGGTCTAGAAAAAGTGTCCAGCTACTATCTACACGAGCCAACTTCCCCATTAGAACAATTCGTTTTCTACTAGGTAATGGTTTCGAGTGGAAGAATTTCGACCGATTAATTCGGCGAGGAATCCCGCTAGGAAAAATTGAATTCCGATAATCATTGAAACTAACGCAACAAAAAATTCAGATCGTTCGGAAAGTCGAAGTGCTGACGTATTAAAGAACAATTTATCTATTCCCATGTAAAGGAATAATCCAAATCCCAACACAAACATGAGCATTCCCCAAGCACCGAAAAAATGCATTGGTTTTTTTCCAAATTTCCCCATGAAAGCAACAGTCATCAAATCTAAAGGACCATTTAAAAAGCGATTTAAACCGAATTTTGTCACGCCATATTTTCGCGCTTGATGTTGGACTACTTTCTCACCGATTTTTGTGAATCCTGCATACTTTGCCAAGGCCGGAATGTACCGATGCATGTCACCATATAACTCAATGCTTTTAATCACTGCATTTTTGTATGCTTTCAAGCCACAATTAAAATCATGTAAATGTATACCTGTAATTCTTCTGGCCGCCCAATTGTACAATTTAGTTGGAATTGTCTTTGAAATCGGATCGTGACGTTTCTTTTTCCATCCGGAAACCACATCAAAATCCTGCTGAACAATCATGTTGTATAATTCAGGGATTTCATCTGGTGAGTCTTGAAGATCTGCATCCATCGTGATCACAACTTTTCCTATAGCTTTTTCAAATCCGACATGTAAGGCAGCTGATTTGCCGTAATTTCGTTGAAATTTAATTCCCTTAACGTGAACATCCAATGCTTTCAAGTCCTCAATGATGTTCCAAGAACCATCTTTACTTCCATCGTCGATAAAAATCACTTCGTAACTCAGCGAATGTTCATGCATCACACCTTGAATCCAACGGTGTAACTCAGGTAGAGATTCAGACTCATTAAAGAGTGGAACCACAATGGAGACGTTTATTTCTTCTGTCATAAGAGATTCAAAGTTACCAATAATTCATTTATTGTTTTACCCAAGTGCGAACTTCGTTTTGAAAACGAATGAAATACATTCCTGACTTCAGGGATTCAACGGAAACCTCTAAACTTAAATCCGGTGTTGATCCTTGAATCAGTATCTGTCCATTCGTGCCGAATATTGTCCATTCGCCGATGGATTTAGAACCGTTCATAAACAACGTCTCAGCTGTTGGATTTGGATAAATTGACCATTGGTTGTTTGGAGAATCATTCACCTGCGCTGTTGGTTGATTCGTCACCGTGAAATGATCGAATCCAGCCTCAGTGATATTGACATTCGGACTTAAATCAGAAATCGTTACCTTCAATTGCATTGTATTCGTCAGTGGAATGAGTCCAGTAACGGGAAAACTGAAATACTCAAACTCCATTAAATTTCCTTCCGGGCCAATCATTTGTTGCAGTAGGACACTCGTTGTACCATTCAATAGGTAAATACTCATTGTATCATCAAACGTTCCTGGACCGTGATAACAATAGAACGAACGAGCAAAATTGATGTATGGTGTCGCATATGAACTTAAGTCCATTTGCGGCGAAAGCAATTGGGTGAATCCTTCATCCACGTCATCAAGATCCGGATTTAATCCCACATCGTTCCCCGTTACAAAAGCGACTTTTCCGCAATCCCATTCCGCATCGATAGCAGGAACAGTATTGGTCGTTGGGTTTGGAACTCCTCTCTCCCACATTCCTTTTTGAGCTGTACCACTCACGTTCCATCCGAAGTCAAATTCGAAATCATCATAGTATCCAGGCACCAAATATACCGTCAAATTATTAGTAAATGCTGTCACCACTGTATCCACACAATACGTTTCAAAGCCCCATTTCCCGGCTGTCAATCGGTAATTTTCTTGGTAGAATAAGGTGAAATCCTCTACTCCTAAACCGTTTGATATCCCGTTATGATCGATTAGTGGATGAGATAAACGAATTTGAGCATCTGAAATGGGGTTATTCGTTCCATATTCAAGTACATTTACTTCTAGGCTGTACGGCGCAATTGGAATTAAAGGAACGTTTATGGTTGTCAACGCGCCATTTATTAAGGAAACCGAAAGTGTCATTGGATAATAACCTGCCTTGGAAAAACTCACGGTATAAATTCCGGAAATAGCTGTTCCCGTTGCGTAGAATCCAAGTTGATTTGTTTTCTCCAACATGACCGCACTCGAAAGTTGAACACTTACATTCGAAAGTGTTTGTCCACTAACAGCATCTGTAACCACACCTTCAAGGTAACATGCCTTGTTGTAATTCATCCCAAGGACATACAAACCTCGGGTAATATCTGCAGCTACAGCTTTTCCAGATGGGAAAAATGGATACACTCCCCAACAGCCATCAAAACCTGGTGTTTGTCCAGGATAGGTATCATAACTTCCAACTTGAACCAAGTTATATGGATATGTTGCATCATGAATGACAACACCATCACTGTAATAGCTTGTGACCAAATATTCTCCACGCACATGAACATTGTGTGGAGTAACAAAGGAATTCGCTGTACTTTGCACACGGTCAAGTTCTGTAATGTTCAATCCGTCAGTGATGTCATACGCGGCAATATATGCTCCCGAAATTTCGTCTGTTGTGTAAACAACTTCTCCATTCGCAGATGGCCAAACATTGTGTGTAAAGGAATTCGGAGTGGTCTTGGTACCTAATAAAAGTGGATTCGCCTTATCAGACACATCGAGAATACTAAAGAATCCATCATAAATATGTCCAATGTATAGCGTGTCGTTTCGCTCGAATCCATCGTGAACATAATAAGGATCGTATGTTCCAACTTCTACCGGACTCATTGGATTTGACTGTAGGTCTAGCATAATTACACCACCGTTTCCGCGATTTGCTCCAAAAATATAAGCATATCCATTTGGAGAAGTAAAACACGTATGCGCAGATTGCCAAGGATTAGAACTCGGTCCCGTATATAACGTAGTTGTGAGATTGGTGGATTGTGGCAGCGGACTTAAATCAATGATTAAAAGCCCATCTTCTGCTTCCGTGGTTACGTAAGCATAATTTCCATAAACACAAGGATCGCGCCAGATGGACTCTGTTCCCGCCAACCAAAATACCTCTTGTGGATTTGCCCCATCTGTTATATTGACAATCGACGTTCCTTTCGACGTGCCCACGATGGCATATTCGTTTCCAAGTTCGTCCACATAACCCCAAACATCATTGAGATTGGCCTGATGCAAAAGCTGATAGTCAATATGCGACAGAGAATCGATGTTCAATTGCGCATTGGATTGAAATCCAACAAGAAATAGAACAATACTTAAGATGAAGTTGCGAAATACCAACATGATTGTGTCCTCAAAGAATAAAAATTACTGCGAAAATAAAAATGATAATTATGACTAAATACTGCCAGATATCCGGGAAGTATTTAATGATCGTTTCTTTCCAATTCATGAAGTAAAAATACGCATAATTCTGAAACTTTTGAGCTTGCATAAAAGTGATAAAACAAGTCCGCTCCATCATCAGAGGGAGTAAAACTTACAACTTTTTGTTTCCCGTTACCAGAGGTGAAAAGTCTACCTTACATGAAAAGTAGTTCATGAAAAAAAGTTCATCAAAAAAAAACGAATTTATCAGTGATGTCAGTCAACAAGCCTTTCCATCCTCTCAAAAAGTAGCATCACATTCCATCTCAGATAGTTTTCTCAAATTTATTCAAATTAGCTACCCAAACTTCAATGAAAACAGTTGCCTATCGATTAATGAACTAAGTCCGCTCCGCGTTCAATTCATTTCTTCCAAACTGAAAGGACAATTAAGCGATTTATCCTCCATGGAAAAACTGGTTATTGACACCATTACTAACGAAGAAGAAATCAGTAATCTTGCCTCGGTACAGGACAACAATCCATTATCGCGCGGTCAAAAAATGGCAGATCATGTAGCATCATTTGGTGGTAGTTGGACTTTCATTATGTCCTTTGGGTTTTTCATATTTGTGTGGATTTTATTAAATACTGCTGTCTTACTAAACAAAGGGTTCGACTCTTATCCCTTTACCTTTTTAAACCTCATCCTTTCGTGTATTGCAGCCCTACAAGCACCGATCATTATGATGAGTCAAAATCGACGAGAAGAAAAGGACAGAGAACGCTCCAAACTAGACTACATGATCAACTTAAAATCAGAGTTGGAAATAAGAACATTGCATGAAAAAATTGATCACTTAATCATCCATCAACAAAAAGATCTATTTGAAATTCAAGAAATACAAATAGAAATGATGAAAGACATTACATTTAGCATCGACTCCCTCGGAAAACGATGATTACTGCTTGATTAATTCCTTTGTGTAGACACGCTGATTGGTGATAATTCTCACCAAATATGTTCCCGCATTCATAGAAGAAAGGTCCAAAAATGATTCCGCAAAAAACTGCGTCGCATTCATTTTTTCCTGCAGCAATTTTCTGCCAGATAAATCGTAGAGTTCAATTGAGGCATCGTTGTATACTGAACCACTGACTTCAACGGTTGTGACACCATTTGTGGGATTCGGGAAAATCGCAATTTCATGCGCCAACGCTTCTTCTTTCACACCTAGCGTGAATCCAACGGAAAAATCGTATCTGTGGTAACTGCCAAAATCAGCGGGGAAAAACTCAATGTATGAACCACCTACTTGACGCAAACGCATTTGACCAGTCGTTTCACCTTCTACTTGATTCGAATACCAGAAACCAAGGCCATCGTCATCCGAATCTTCAATGATAATGGAATAGCAGCCTGGAGCCAAGTTGAACGTATCCTTGTATTGTGTTTGATTTGTCAAATTATCGCGTTCAAACAAAATGTTTCCAGCATGATCCACCATGCGGTATTTATTCTCGCTCGCCTTATTGTTCGTTGTTAGCCAAATAAAGAAAGGACCATCAATACGCTCCGGAGCATCAAACTTCGTGGATCTTAAACTATTTTGATTGTATTCATCTTCACCAATGATGCCATTGACATCCGCAACCCATGCTGTAAACGTTTTATTGCTGTTATAATCCATCCACCAATCGACATTATCTACGGGCAATTCGATTACCGTCTCTTCTAAAAAACCTAAGTTTCCGGTCCAATCATAAACGATGTTTACTCCGTAGGTAATCCATGCGAAGATGCGGCAAGATGTCAAAGGCTGCGCTCCTGTATTTTTTAATACCACACGTGGATTTTGACATGTAGGATTCCATTTTCCGTAATATTCCCAGTTATTTGGATTCAAAACATCCGAAATAGATGCGTCATTTTGAAAATTAGGCGCAGAATAAGAAATCAAATCATAGGCTGCGATGTAATTTCCTCCCGCCTGACCTGGATCATTTCCGGGCACAGCATTAATGGCATAATCTAATTTTACCGTGTCACCTGGTGTTACGTAAGGTGTTAATTCAAATTCGTGTTCTTTTACTCGGTCGCCTGGACACCATCCCTCACGAGCATATGGCCATGTTCCACCTTGACCAATATTTGGATTGTCTCCACATTCCGTAGACTGCCAGATATTCCAGTTAAAACGAGGAACGCCATCCACTTTAATCTGGTGATCATTCGCGACCCATTCGCAGCATGCAAAATCTCCAACTTGCCCATGTCCGGACATTCTTGTTTTAATTTTGAATGTTTCAGAGGTGTCCGCTAGAATGATTGGTTTCTCTTGCAGAACAACATCATTGGCCATTTGAGCAAAATTGTATGACTTAAAGTCACTCCAAATTGGCTGACGTGAATGCACATCTCTAGGTGGTATTCCTTTAATAAATGCAAATTTCAAGTCGATTAATTCTTGCGTATTGTGCGCTGCTAAATCCACTAAACCTTTCAAGTACATTTGATAATCAGTTACATCATATTTCCAAGTGAATCCGTTTGGACCTAGGTCGAATTGAATTCCATATGGTGTAATATATCGTGCAATTTCAACGTCATTAATCAATTCAAATGGTGGATTATAACAAACAATTGAGGTATTGACTAATTGATTTGAGGTTGAATAGGGAGACTGACTGATAACATTGTTGTTTTGATCAAACACATACGAATCTCCTTGTGGAACGCCAACATAACTTGCAACAATATCAAAATGTCTAAATAAAGGCATTTGGGAGAATATAACGATTGGCTCAATGATTTTCTTTTGATTTAAAACAGATGTTTGTACAACCGCATTACTAATCCCTTGACCAAACGATAGTAATGGCATAAATGCCTCTTGTTTAATTCCTGCCAATGGTAATTCATCAAATTTGATCATGCCAAATTGTGAAGGCATTAACTTAAATTGATTGGGTGTTTTATCCACTGCATATTTGAGGTTGTCAAAATCATAATACACTTTCAAATTCGCCCAATTCGGATGGCTCGTGTCTATTTTTTTCTGATAATTTGCTAGAATTGTCACTTGAGGAAGTGCTAC
>CANMFV010000053.1 GCA_947496835.1 Flavobacteriales bacterium
AAGCGGATGTTAACTTAGCTTCTGCTTCAGATGCCATCATTATTGGATTCCAAGTTAGACCTTCATTAACCGCTCGTAAACTAGCGGATAGTGAACAAATTGATATCCGACTTTATTCTGTAATCTACAAAGCAATCGAAGAAATTAAAGCAGCGATGGAGGGAATGCTTTCTCCAGATATCGAAGAGAAAATCCTTGGTTCTGCTGAAATCCGTGAAACATTCGACATCACAAAAGTGGGTACAATCGCTGGATGTTATGTTGTAGATGGTATCATTAAACGTTCATCTAAAATTCGAGTAATTCGTGATGGAATTGTTGTTCATACTGGCTTATTAGGTTCCCTTAAACGCTTCAAAGATGATGTGCGTGAGGTGAAAAATAACTATGAATGTGGTTTGAATATCGATAAATACGACGACATTAAAATTGGTGACATCGTTGAGGCTTACGAGGAAGTGGAAGTTGCAAGAAAATTATAGTCTAATTCCAGTTAATGGTATTATTCCTTTGTTTTTTGCGTAGCTTTGTGTTTCATCCAATAAAAGAAATCTTATGGGTAAGTTAGGACCAACAGAAATCATTCTTATTTTAGTGATCATCCTTTTGTTTTTCGGAGGAAAAAAAATTCCTGAATTAATGCGTGGACTTGGAAAAGGCGTAAAAGAATTCAAGGATGCTTCCAAAGGTGAAGTAGAAGAAACAAGCTCTTCAACAGAAATCAAAGCGGACGATAAATAAAATTTCATGTATCGTACTATTGGAGATGTTCGGCAAGCCTTGCTTCAAGGTCAATCTGTTTTGTCTATTACGGAGTCATATCTGAAGAGAATTGAAGAACATGCCCATTTAAATGCATTTCTTGAGGTTTTTACGGATTCTGTTATCGAAAACGCTAAACTAGTTGACGAAAAAGTGAAAAATGGCACCGCAGGACCTCTTGCCGGTGTAGTCATTGGAATTAAAGACAATATTTGTTACAAAAACCACCGTGTTAGTGCTTCTTCTAAAATTTTAGAAGGATTCACCTCACTCTATACCTCAACTGTTTTACAACGTTTGATTGAACAAGACGCAATTGTTATTGGTCGATTAAATTGTGATGAATTTGCCATGGGAAGTTCAAACGAAACTTCTGCTTTCGGCTCAGTTGAGAATAATTGGAAAGCAAATCACGTTCCTGGAGGTTCTTCCGGAGGTAGCGCAGTAGCTGCTAGCGCAAATTTGTGTACAATAACTTTAGGTAGCGATACAGGAGGCTCCGTGCGTCAACCCGCTTCCTGGACGGGAACTTATGGCCTCAAGCCAACCTATAGTCGTATGAGCCGCAATGGTTTAATCGCTTACGCCTCGTCGTTTGATCAAATTGGTTCATTTACAAATTCTGCAAAAGATGCGAAATTGATTTATGAATTGAGTGCAGGTGAAGACGAAATGGATGCAACAACATCTTCGAAAGAAGTGATTAGTGCGAAAACAGCATTTCCTGAAAAGTTAAGAATCGGATTAATCAGTGAGTGTATTCACCATGAAGGATTAGATCCTGAAGTTCGCCAAAATTTAACGGAGATTATTCAAAAGTTGAAAGATGCTGGACACGAAGTAACAGAAGTAAGTTTTCCTTTTATGGATTACATGGTGCCAACTTACTATGTGTTAACGACAGCTGAAGCTTCTTCAAATCTTTCCCGTTTTGACGGTGTTCATTATGGCTACCGAAGTCAAGATGCAAAAGGGGTAGAACAAACCTATAAAAAGTCTCGTACGGAGGGTTTTGGAACAGAAGTGAAACGTCGAATCATGACAGGAACATTTGTTCTTTCTCATGGATATTATGATGCTTATTATACACAAGGACAAAAAGTGAGAAGGGTACTCAAGAATCGTACGGATGAGTTCTTTAAAAACCTAGATTTATTAGTGCTTCCAACAACACCGGGTACTGCTTTTGAGAAAAATGCAGTGAAAGATCCTATTCAAATGTACTTGCAAGACATCTTTACAGTGCATGCAAATTTAACAGGAAATCCCGCAATTAGTATTCCTTTCCGTGTGCATTCAAATGGATTACCCTACGGGATTCAATTGATGGCAGGTTGTTTTCAAGAAGAACTATTGTTTCACGGTGTAACGAAATTAGAGGAGCTAATATGAAGGGATTTCTGCTCGTCTTTTTAATGATAAACGGTTATTTGTTTAGCCAAAAACCAGCTCATTTGGTTCGACCAGCAGACACCCTAAATCCAGATGCATTTTTTAATACTGTTCAGCAAAGTCTAAAAATGTTTTATGCAGATTATGCATACCAAAAGAATTACGATTCGATCATCAATACCTTGAATTATGAACCTGATCAAGTACCCACTTTTTCAGATGAGGTTTATTGTGAACGATTAGAAGAAATGAGTAAAAAAAGTCCGTTTCACATGGACTGCAATCAAGCTACGCTATCCACAATAAAGTTTTTTGCCGCGCAACGACGTGGATTTGTACGTGTTGTAATGGGCCGTTCAGCGCTGTATTTCGATTTATTCGGTGAAAAATTAGCTGAATATGGCTTGCCTCAAGAATTAAGATACCTTTCGGTGATTGAAAGTGGTTTACGACCTCAAGTGAAATCGCGTGCAGGTGCCCTTGGTCTTTGGCAGTTTATGTACAAGACTGGACTTTATTTCGGACTTGAAGAAAATTCCTACATCGATGAGCGTATGGATCCCGAAAAAGCGACGGATGCTGCTTGTCGTTATTTGAAACAATTATATGGTATTTACGGTGATTGGAATTTGGCTTTAGCTGCTTACAATGCAGGTCCAGGAAATGTGAATCACGCCATTAAACGTTCCGGTGGACAAACAACGTATTGGGGAGTAAGAGAATATTTACCAAAAGAAACGCAAGGATATGTTCCGAATTTTATCGCTGCAGCTTATTTAATTACCTATCACGCAGAACATAATATTGTTCCAATGGAAGCAAAAGTTCACAATGCACAATTAGATACAATGTGCATGAAAGATGGTGTACATATGAATACCATTGCCCAATTAGTTACATGGGATTTAGAGGACATAAAAGCATTAAATCCAGTTTACAAAACTGCGTTTATCCCTAAAATGTCTCCAGCAAGATGCTTAACAGGTCCAATGGAAAAAATTAATTTATTGGTTAGCCTGGAAGATTCACTTTACTCATTAGAGAAATCCATTTACGCGCCCAAACCCCCAGCGCCTAAACCTATTGTTGTTATGCCACTAGATAATCAACAGCAAATAGACTCAACTGCGACGAATGTTGAGGAACAAGATTCGTTGAAACCATCCACGGAAAATCTTCAATACCACAAGGTAAAAACAGGTGAGAATTTGAAAAATATTGCCTTAAAGTACGGCGTTACAATTGAACAGATTCTGGAATGGAATGGTTTGCAAACGACCAATATCTATGTAGGTCAAAAACTTAAATTATATAGCTCAAAGACAGTGGCACCAACTCCTGTTCCAGCACCTAAACCTGTTCCAGCCAAAAAATATTATACGGTGAAAGCCGGAGATACATTCGGTAAAATTGCATCGAGAAACAACTTGGAACAATCTCAATTGAAGAAATTAAATCCAGGAGTGAATATCAACAACATCACTGTTGGTCAACGCATTAGAATAAAATAATCCAGGTTTTAATACCATTGGCAGCGATGAAATTAACAGGGGTAATCATAACCTTTAATGAAGAACGTAACATCGAGAGGTGCTTGAAATCCTTGAAAAATGTCTGTGACGAAATTATCGTACTGGACTCTTTTTCAACAGATAGAACCGAGGAGATTTGTAGAATGCATGAAGTGAGATTCTTGCAACATAAATTCGATGGACATATTCAACAAAAAAACAGAGCACTTCAATTGGCAGAAACGGATTGGATTCTATCCTTAGATGCTGACGAAGCATTAACACAAGAACTCTCTGCATCGATTTTGAACCTGAAACAACATCAAAAATACCAAGCCTATTCTTTCAATCGTTTAACAAACTACTGCGGACATTGGGTTAAGCATTGTGGTTGGTATCCAGATGCGAAAACCCGACTTGTGAAAAAGGAAACGGCAATTTGGACCGGTGTAAATCCACATGATCGATTAGAACCAATGAATAAAACAGAGATTGGTCATTTACAGGGCGATTTACTCCACTATTCCTATTACACCAAGGAAGACCATTTTAAACAAATTGACTATTTCGGAAACATCGCTAGTAAGGAATTGTTCGTGCAAGGAAAGAACATTTCAGTTCCAATGTTATACCTGAAAGTGCTCAATCAATTCTTGAAAAGTTACTGCATCAAATTAGGAATTTTAGATGGGAAAACGGGCTTCTTGATTTCCACTCGAAGTGCGTATGCGACCTATGTAAAATACAGCAAATTGAGAAGCTTAAATCACCAGGTAAGATGAAACGCATTTTAATTTCCCGCACGGATAGTATTGGTGATGTTGCTTTAACCCTCCCAATGTGTCAGGCAATAAGGAATCATTTTCCGGAAGCAGAAATCATTTTTATTGGCAAGAATTATACGCGTCCAGTTGTAGCCTGTTTTCGCGCAGTTGATGATTTTTGGGATATTGATGATCTATTGAATCTGCCAATTACGAATCAATTAGAGAAATTACAAGCGGATTGCATCATTCATGTATTTCCGAATAAGAAACTGGCGTTCTTGGCGAAAAAAGCACGGATTCCACTGCGGATTGGAACATCTCATCGGGTTTTCCACCTATTTACCTGCAATGTACGTCCGAACTTTACGCGTAAAAAATCAAGCTTACACGAATCTCAATTAAATTTTCATTTACTTGCGCCATTAGGAATCAATGAAATCCCTTCGTTTGATGAACTTGAAAAGCTCGTTCAATTCAATCCCATAAAAACAGAACTTCCTTCGTGGTTAACGCAATCGAAAGATGAGGTAGTAATCCTTCATCCGAAATCGAAAGGAAGTGCGTTGGAATGGCCTTTGGAAAAATACATGGACCTTGCTATACAACTCGCAGAATCAGGAAAAACAGTATGTTTCACAGGAACAGAACAAGAGGGCATTCAATTTCGGCATTTAATACCCGTACACGACCTAATTATTGATTCAACAGGTAAATTGTCATTGGAACAATTAATCTACTTCATATCCCAATCAAATGCCTTGGTTGCCTGCTCAACCGGTCCGTACCACATCGCAGGACTTTCAGGTATTCATGCACTTGGATTATTTTCAATGCGCAGACCAATCGATCCGGGAAGATGGCGCGCAATTGGGCCAAAAGCAGCGTTTGTGGTATTCGATGCATCGTGCGTAGCGTGTAAAAAAGGAACGAAATGCACCTGCATTGAAAACATCGCTGTATCAACACTTATTGGGTTAATCGGATGAGTTCAAGTTCCTTTAGAAACAATGTTCTATTGGCGGTTTTTGCGTTTGTTTTTTCCCTGGGAATCCTTTCATTTACACATTGGCAATATGCCGGATTATTCAGCCTATCGATTTTCGCGGCATATCAATGGTTATTCGAGCGAAAAAATCATTGGTTTTATTTGCTGTTGGGAGGATTAATAACTCTGTGTTATGCTTACTTACTATCGCCTTTTTCGTGGGCGTTTGCAACTGTTGTCCTTTTGGGACTATTCGTCTATACCTATGAAAAAGGAATTCAATGGCGCAAAATCCCTTTTTTAAAACCTGTGTTAATTTCTTTGTGTTGGTTTGCTTTGGGTATTGCTATTCCGAAGTTTGCCTTGTATGGCCGAATTCCGAATCAAGATTTTTCACACATCATTCTTTTCTTAGTTCTAGCAATAGTAGAAGATTTGGAGGATAGGGCAGTGGATGAAGGCCACATTAAAACAATTCCATTGTACCTGACGAAATCTGAAACGGAAGGACTTATTGCCCTCTGGTTGTTCAGTTATCTGGCATTATCCAATAGGATAGACCTATTTAGTGAAAGAATAGAGATCAAAATACTTTCAATTGTCCTCACAATCGCTCCGTTGGGCTATTTCATTTACTTAAAAAAAAGCCCGAAAATTAATCACCGTTATTTCGATTTTATCCTTTTCCTAATCGGACTCCTTCATTTACTTGTTTAGAATAAGGTATACTCTTGAATCCTTTTTATCTTTGTCCTTCGAAAACAAGGATATGGAATACGATTTTAGAAATCTAGAAAGTAAATGGCGTAAGAATTGGCAAGATCGTGGTACATATCACGTGCAAGAAGATGCCACAAAACCTAAATATTATGTCTTAGACATGTTTCCTTATCCATCTGGTGCTGGACTTCACGTGGGACACCCACTTGGATACATCGCTTCAGATATTTATGCACGATACAAAAGACTGCAAGGATTTAATGTCCTGCATCCAATGGGCTACGATTCATTCGGACTTCCTGCAGAACAATACGCGATTCAAACGGGACAACATCCTGCCATTACAACCGAAGAAAATATTGCTCGCTACCGTCAACAATTAGATCAAATTGGATTTAGCTTTGACTGGTCTCGTGAAGTACGAACATCCGCGCCAGAATACTATAAATGGACGCAATGGATCTTCAAACAATTATTTGATTGTTATTACGATTTAAAAACAAATAAGGCCGAACGTATTTCTACCTTGATTCAAGCGTTTGAAACAGAAGGAAATGGGAACATTCAGGCTGTAACTGATTTTGAAGGACAATTCTCTTCTGCTGAATGGTCCGGATTTACCTCGCAACAAAAAGAAGAAATCATTCAAGCTTACCGCCTTGCATACTTAGCAGAAAGTTGGGTGAATTGGTGTCCAGCGCTAGGAACTGTTTTAGCAAATGACGAAATTGTGAATGGCGTTTCTGAACGTGGTGGACATCCAGTTGAGCAAAAACGCATGC
>CANMFV010000054.1 GCA_947496835.1 Flavobacteriales bacterium
GAATTATCAAGGTGTTTTTTCACCATAGGTAAATTTGCTTCAATACCCGCAGCACAATTATCCGTAAAGGAAACACATGCGTCACCAATTAAGCGAGCAGACTGAAGGACATTTGCTGCAATTACTGGTTTGAAAACATTTAATTCAAAATGTCCATTGGATCCAGCGATGGAAACGGTTACATCATTCCCCATCACTTGAGCGCAAACCATCGTAAGTGCTTCTGGCTGAGTTGGATTTACTTTTCCTGGCATAATGGATGATCCTGGTTCGTTGTCTGGAATGATAATTTCTCCAATTCCACATCTTGGTCCAGAGGACAACATGCGAATGTCGTTGGCGATTTTCATCAAAGAAACAGCAGATCTTTTCAACGCTCCAGATAATTCCACCATCGCATCGTGAGCAGCAAGTGCTTCAAATTTGTTTTTTGCTGTAATAAATGGAAGTCCAGTAAATTCCGCGATTTTTTTAGCGACAAGTACGTCATATCCTTTCGGAGTGTTAAGTCCTGTTCCAACAGCTGTTCCACCAAGAGCTAATTCACCGACAACAACTAATGCATTATTTATTGCACGAATGGAGTAGTCTATTTGCGCCGCGTACCCACTGAATTCTTGTCCAAGGGTTAATGGAGTTGCATCCATGAAGTGTGTTCTACCTGTTTTTACGATATCTTTGAATGCTACAACTTTTGTTTGAAGTGCTTTTCTCAAGTGCATTAATCCTGGCAATGTTGTTTCGACGGTCATTTTATATGCCGCGATATGCATTGCTGTTGGATACGTGTCATTAGATGATTGTGATTTATTCACATCATCATTCGGATTAAGAACTTTTTCTTCATCTAATAAATTTCCGCCTTGAAGAACATGTCCGCGGTTTGCAATGACTTCGTTACAGTTCATATTGGATTGCGTACCGGAACCAGTTTGCCAAATAACGAGCGGAAACTCTGCATCGTGTTGCCCGGTCAAGATTTCGTCACACGCTTTAGAAATGAGGTCTCTTTTTTCTATTGAAAGTACACCAAGGTCATGATTGGCATGAGCAGCAGCCTTTTTTAAATAGGCGAAAGCGTGAATTATTTCAGTTGGCATGGAGCCTTCGGGTCCAATTTTAAAGTTATTTCTAGAACGTTCTGTTTGTGCTCCCCAATAACGAGTAGCAGGTACATTTACCTCGCCCATCGTGTCTTTTTCGATCCTAAATTCCATTTTTTAGTTTATTGTGAATTAATTTGTTTAATTTTGAAGTGTATTCAAACACAAAAATAATAGAAGATGAGCACTTTCGGCATTGTATTGTTTCTTTTAATTGGTGGGATGGCATTTTGGATGCTTTTATTCTTATTAGGCTTCATCCTTCCTTACTGGTTAACACTTGGTTTATTCGAGCAATTACGTCCGAAACGCATCTTCGAAGAAAAAGAGGAAAAATAATTCAGAATATTTTAAAAGAAAAGCGCCTTTAGGCGCTTTTTTTGTTTTGAAGAAGTTCTGATGTGTTTTGTTGAATGGTCTCGCTAAGGGCGTCTGTAGGTAAATCATTTTCATCTTTTCCGAAAGGATCTTCAATTTCTTCCGCTAAAACCTCCATACTTACAAGTGCATAGAAAACAAACGTAGAGATAAATGCAGAATAATATCCAAACAACTCAACAAATGCAAGTGGCATTGTAATGACATAAATAAAGATGAATTTTTTAATAAACAAACTGTATGAAAATGGAATAGGAGTGTTTTTAATGCGTTCACATGCTCCGAGGCTATCCACCAACCTATCTAGGTTTTGATTAAGCATACTTAATTCAAGGTTATCCATTACACCTCTTATTCTCAAATCCTGAAGTTTTTCCCGCAAAATTAAAATAACCCAAAGTGCTTGATGTGTAGATTTTTCAAACGACACTGAATCCAGCGAGTTCATAAATACCGGAGCAACTAAACGTTGACCCCTTAAATGTTCTTTCGCACAAACAGGGAAAAGTGGATAGTGATATTCAAAATATTCTCTTTCTTCAGAAGTTAAATCCAATACGGATAATTTGGAAATAAAATTGCGTGAATCATTTACCATTGCCCCCCACATTTTTCTTCCTTCCCACCATCTGTCATAGGCCGTATTAGTTCGAAATACGAGTAAAAGTGAAATAACAAATCCAAGTAATGAATAGACCGTAGTAAGGTTTTTTAAATACGTAGCGTTTGGAAAGAAATGAATTTCTAAAAATGTAATTAGAGCGGTTAGTAGTCCAATATATATGAGTTCTTTCCAAAGTATTGTTACGGTATCACTTTTATGAAAAGAGAAAATAAAGGAAAGCCAATTCTTAGGGTTGTAATTAATCATCGATTATAGTTTGAGCACAAAGCTAAAAAGAAAGTGGTTAAAGAAAAAAAATGTAATTTCGAACATCAAATTTAATCGCATATGGAAATCACACAGGAATTACTAGAAAAACTCAATAAAAAGTATGCGTCATTAGGTGAAAATTTAACATCATATTTAGAAGGGTTACTTTACACTGATGTGACAACATATTGGGATTACATTCAACTAGACACACTCTTAACCCTACAAAAACCGAAAACAAATTTCCCGGATGAGACTATTTTCATCATGTACCACCAAATTACTGAGTTGTATTTTAAGTTGGCACTGCGCGAATTTGAGCAAATCGGTCAAATGCAAGATTTAACGAAAGCATTTTTCGTTTCACGCGTTACTCGTATTAATCGTTATTTCGATGCGCTCATTAAGAGTTTTGAAATCATGATTCAAGGCATGGATCGGGAAGAGTTTTTACAATTTCGTATGGCGCTACTTCCAGCTAGCGGATTTCAATCCGCTCAATACCGACAAATTGAAATTTACAGCACAGATTTTTTGCAATTAGTTGCCAAAGATCGTCGTGCATCTTTCACTCTTGAATCCAATATCGAAGATATGTTTGAACACATTTATTGGAAGGAAGGAGCAACGGAATCGGAAACAGGCAAAAAAACATTGACGTTAATTCAATTCGAAGAGAAATATCGTTTGTCATTTATCTCACAAGGCGAGCATTGTAGAGATAAAAATCTGTGGCAATCTTATTTGAGGTTAAGTCAGCAAGACCAAGAAGATGAAGAAGTGAAAAATGTCTTGAGAGAAAATGACAAAAATGTCAATGTGAATTGGCCTTTGGCACATTACAAATCTGCTGTGAGGTATTTAGCACGTGAAGCAAATGATGTTGCGGCTACTGGTGGTACAAATTGGCAAAAGTATTTACCTCCACGTTTTCAAAAAAGAATCTTTTATCCATCTTTATGGTCTGCAGAAGAATATGAAAACTGGGGAAAATCATGGGTAGAAACATCATTAAAGAATTAAGTAATTAATTCTCGATGGTTTTTAGGTAAATCTGTGAAAAATCGATGATTCCAGATGGGTTCATTTCAAAACCTCTTACCCGAAGGTTGATTAGCACAAAAAAGTCTTCAGAATAAATAGGTAAAATGGCATTTTCATTCGCGATGATTTCTTCGCATGCACGCTGATAGAAAAGTTTATCTCCTTTTTTTGAAGTCAAGATGGAATTTAAGTATAAACGGTTATATCGTGAATGATAAAAGTAAGTGTTAATTGATTTAGCTTCTCCTTTCTCTTGAAAAAATAACCTAAGGTATGATTCAGCATCCGGATAATCCCCAACCCAACCGGTCTTCCACATTTGTGCTTTACCTATTTTAATCAGATGATCACGTTCCTTTGTTCCAACATATTTAATGTAAATAGTTATCCCAAGCCCTGTTTTTAATTGCCGACAAACTTCTTTGCACCATAAATCTGCATTACTTCCTTTTTGGTTATTTATCAAGAAAGAAATAGTTGGAAAGGGATTTTTTTCATCATAACCAGCTTCTTTTAAATAGTTACGTGCACGCATTAAATCCTGTTGAACCAATTCTAGGTTTGGATTTGAATAATATGCACAAGCAGGAATAAATCCACCATTAAGCGCCTGTCCATCACCTCTCAAAATTTCAGAACAGATATAATTTTTATCTATGGCAAGCTGAAAAGCTTTTCGCACGAGCGGGTTTTTAAATGGTTCAGAATTTAGATTCCATGCGAGGTAGTGTATTTTAGATGCTTTCTGAATGTGAACCCGATGAAGTAAGTTTTTTCCTTTTTTGGCATCAGTTAATGTACCGAATGCTTTTTCTAGGTCATTTACGGGTAAGTCAAACAAAAGGTCTACTTTTTCTTTCGAGAAAAGTGGGTATTCTTGTGTTAATTTCGTGTTGGTTAAAACGTGTACTTCTTCTAAGTATGGCAATTGATTTCCAAATTGATCGTGCCGCCAATAATCGTCATTTCGATTTAGTTTTAAAACGGTATCTGACATTGATTTAATAAAAAAAGGACCAGAACCAACCGGGTGTAAACGAAGTTTTGCACCGTAAACACCCCAAGAAACTTTAGATAAAATCCCTAAACTTGGATGTGCTAAAAGTTGTTTAAAGTTATTATACGGTCGGGTTAAATGTATTTCTAATTCATAGGGGTTGACGATACGAATTCCTGAGACAGTTGAGTTTTCAGGTTTCATTCCATTCTTATAGTAAGAAACAGACCCAATAATTTTACCCATTAGTAACGTTCCAGATTGATTCATTGTATTATTGGAACAAGCTAAGCTGAATGTAAATGCAACATCTTCTGCAGTTAATTCACGTGAGACACCCGTAAAGCAATCATCGTTATTAAACAGAACGCCATGGCGTAGTTTTATACAAACTAATTTACCGTCCTTTTTGATTTCGAATGATTTAGCCAGGCTATTTTCTATTGTGCCCTTGGAATCTGATTGTTTAACAAGCGGGTCAAATAACTGGCTAATAATTCTAAGGTCGGAAAGCGTATTCGTTTCTTGTGGAAACAAACTGTTTATATTCTCAGGAAGCGAATAGGAAAACACCCCACCGTAATACCGATCTCCTTTTGCTAAGGATCCAGGTTGATTCAAACGGAAAAACAAAAACGCAAAGAAAACAAGGGAAATCGCCGTTAAAGGAACTATAATTTTAACAGGCCGAAAGGTTTTTCTCATGTTTCATGTTTCATTTCCAATGTAGGATAATCAACAGTTATGGTTTCAATACAAGGTGTAAAAATCCGTGACCAGTTACTTCTTCACCAAAACCATTGTCTCCTGTGTACTTGTAAAAGTATACTCCATCATTCGCTAAAACACCGTTGATTTTACCATCCCATTTAGGATTTTTGCTTGGAACATTTACAAGGTTGTCAGCTGATTTTTCAAACAAGAGATTTCCCCAACGGTTGAAAATCTGTAACTCTAAATTCACCACATTAATTGTGGTTAAAAAGAAAGCATCGTTTATGCTATCTCCGTTAGGGCTAAATACATTTGGTGCTTCAACAATCGGAGTAGGATAATAACAACTTCCATCATCAACAACAGCCTCTGGATCATAGTTCAAGGCATTTATATCTGTACAACCTGTTTGATAGACACATGAACCATCATTCACATTTGCTCCTGCATTATAATTTAACGCATCTGGATCCGTACATCCACAAACATTTACTTGAATGGTGTAGTATGCGGTATCTGAACATTGTGCACTTTGGAAAGCTACAAGTCGAACAGTATACGACCCAAAAGGTCCTGTATATTGGTGTGAAACACTGTTTAAATTTCCACTAGTTGCCGTCTGTGAGTCACCAAAGTTCCAAGAGTAGTTATTGGCATTTGTACTATTGTTTTGGAATGTTACGTCAAATGGGGCGCATCCTTGAACAGGCGTAGCAATGAATTCTGCTTCAGGAACATTTTGAACTCCGACAAATGCACTGTCTGAAACCGAACAAACATTGTCTTCCACGGTAATGTAATACCAGCCAGTAGGTAGGTTTTGCCAAACCGAGGCATCAATGAATCCTCCTGGACCCGGTCCTGTCCAAGTGTAACTTGGCACACCATTCAATCCGGCCGCCAATACGGAAACAAATCCCGTTGGTTGACACGTTGCTAATCCTGTAAAAATTGTGTCAATAGCTATAGTTTGATTTAAGGTTAAACTAACGGTATCTGTTTGTGAAAAGTTACAGTTATCTGTTGCAGTTACGAGGTATTGAATGGTTCCATTGGTACTGATAGCTCCGATTATGGTATCATTGGTACTAATCGGTACTCCAGAAATATTGGTCCACTCGTATTGATATGGCGCGTATCCCCCGAAAGCGGACGCGCTAAGTGGCACACTATCATTCGCACAGAAAATGGTTAAATCGGTTTCCGTGATATTAATAATAGGTCCTTCACCAATGTAAATCGTTCCGGATGAAATAATCGTATCACCACATGGATTAATGATTTCAACAGAAATAACAACAGATTCGAATCCTTCGGTTACGTTATCTTGAATAGGCGTTAGGTTAATGATAACTGTGTCCTCACCCGGTAAAAAGGTAATAGGGTTAATTAGGTTGTTGTAATCGATGCCTTCTTGCGCAACTCCACCAATTGTATAATTGATGACAAGTGTATCGTTTGTTTGTCCAGCTGGACGCGTAAAAATAAAATCAGCGAACGTACATCCTTCAACGATTGTTGTATCACCAGAAACGGTTGCAACGGCCACATCTACCGCAGCGGAACTAAAACTTCCTGCCTCTAAAAACACACCAGAATCGTATGATTGATCTCCAACATTCGAAATCGCCAATTTAATGTGATAAAGTTGGTTACATTGTACAGCCGCAGCCGCAGTTAACTTTACAGTTGTGCCATCGTATTGGATTGCGTCTCCATATGTTAACGTTGACGCATTCTCATTAAAAACATAATAAGTAGTATTGGAAACATCACC
>CANMFV010000055.1 GCA_947496835.1 Flavobacteriales bacterium
ATGATAAACAAGTCCCAAAGAATGTTCAATTAGTACCATTTTCTCCGATGAATGTGTTGATAACATATTTGCAAGAGCACCGTTATTATTTACAGCTTTCCGTCATGGAAGGTTTTCCAAATGCACTTGGCGAGGCAATGGCTTGCGGTTGTGTGCCAATAGGTAGCAATGTCTCAGGTATTCCAGAATTAATAGGAGACA
This sequence comes from Flavobacteriales bacterium, assembly GCA_947496835.1. Taxonomy (GTDB): domain Bacteria; phylum Bacteroidota; class Bacteroidia; order Flavobacteriales_D; family Crocinitomicaceae; genus UBA952. Next base: position 202 of record CANMFV010000055.1, read on the forward strand.
CAGGAATTGTTATTAGCAAGAAAAATGTAGTTTACTTGGAACGCAGTATTCAGTTGCTCATGGAGCAAGATTTTACTCAAGCAAGTTTGAAGGCTCGAGCACGAATTGAAAAACATTTTTTGCCAATTCATCGATTGAATAAAATGAAGGATGTTTTCAAACAATACGAAGCATAGAACTAAATAAAAGAAAACCTTATCTGTAATCGTCGAACAGCGAAATAATTTTAAATAAGGCAGTCAAAATAATTTATTCTTTTAGCCAGCTTTATTTACAACGATAAAGTATCCAAAAGGATATTTTACGGCTGTCTTCTGAGCTAAGGTATAAATTGGTTTGATTTTTAAAAGTTGCCAGGTAAGGAATTGTGAGAATTGACACAAAGCTTTCCCAATTAGAGGAATTGGTCGGATGTTTTTCGCGAATAAATCCGTCATTATTTCAAGAGTGCCTCCTGTTCTTTGTAACAATTCCATCTCAAGTCCGGCATCAGATGTCATTGATTTCAATGCAAATTCAGTATACCTAAAGTAATCATGCGGTTCTTCATGCAAACAATAATAGTAAGGAACATTCATGATTAAAACACCATCTTTTTTTAATACACGGTGTATTTCCTGAATCAATTGTTCTGGTTTTCTGATGTGTTCTAATACATCCGAAAGTAACACGGAATCAAAACTTTCGGCTTCAAAAGGCAAGGATTCATTTAAATCGCAAAATACATCTAAAAATGAATTTTGATGCATACTTTGTTCCCAGTCTGCACATGTAATGTGCGTTACTTTGTCTTTGTAAAATGAATAAAATGGAACCGATCCACATCCTAAATCAAGTAAACTTCCTTTAAAGTAAGGAAGTGCATTTTGCTGATAGTGTTTGGCAATAATATCAACAGTCAAACGAGAAGAAACAAAAACGAATTTCTCATCATGATTTGCGCGTAATTTGCCTTTTTTGAAAACGAATTTGGTTTCTTTCCAATTTTCACTGTTTTTCATATGCTAGTTGTGAAACACGTGTTATTCTGCGAATTTGTTAATTTTGAGCTAAAAGTAAGCAATTTTGACAAAGAAAATTCTCATAATCGTCGGTACCCGTCCGAATTTCATTAAAGTAACTCGGTTTAAAGAACTTATAAAAAATCATCCTCAACTAAATGTGGAGATTGTGCATACCGGTCAACATTGGGATAGAAATATGTCCGAAGTGTTTTTTGAAGAATTTGGATTAAAGCCCGATTACATGCTTTCCGCTTCTGCTCATTCCGTTGTGGACCAATTTTCTAGTATGATGAGTAAGTTAAGTGAACTCATTTTGGAAATCGGTAAGCCCGATTTAATGATTGTTCCTGGAGATGTGAACTCAACACTTGCTTCTGCACTTGTAGCGAATAAGTTGGGCATTCCCTTGGCACATTTAGAAAGTGGACTTCGCTCGAATGACCGTTCGATGCCAGAGGAGATCAATCGACTATTAACCGATGAAATTTCTGATTACTTTTTTGTCACCGAACAAAGCGGATTGGATCACCTTGCAGAAGAAAAAAAACACGGTGAGGTTTTCTTCGTTGGAAATACCATGATTGATACACTTGTGCATTTTGAACCACAGATTTTAAAAAGCACCATTCGTCAGAGTTTAAGTATTGAAAATAAGCCATTCATCTTGGTAACGCTGCACCGCCCCTCAAATGTAGATTCTATTGAAGGACAATCAAAAATCATTCGCTTATTTTCTGAATTGAGTAAAAAATATACCATTGTATTCCCAATCCATCCGAGAACAAGGAAAAACTTTGAAGCGGCCGATCAAGTTTCACAATGGTTAGATAATGGAAATTTGCATCTGTTGGATCCACTCGGATATTTTGATTTTCAATCCTTAGTAAAACATGCGGATTTAATTCTTACAGACAGTGGAGGAATTCAAGAAGAAAGTACATACCGTCAAGTTCCTTGTTTAACACTTCGGGAAAATACAGAAAGACCAAGTACAGTAGAACTAGGAACGAACACCTTGGTTCCATTTAATGAAGCATTGATTTTAGGTTTAATCGAGGATATTCACGAAGGAAAATACAAAAAAGGTGAAATCCCGCCTTTATGGGATGGCAAAGCAACGGAACGTATCCTAGAGGCTATTTCGAAGATTCTTGAATAAGTTGATTTAAAAACGAACTCATTTCTTTGGCTAGTTCTTGACGGCTGTATTTGGACAAGGTACTTGAGCGATCAATGGAATCACGTGTCAATTCTTGAATAGCTATCCAAGTTGGCTTTTCATCAAAATCAATTACGAGCGTATTTGCTTGTCCGTGCAGAATTTGTGCAGAATCACCGGTTTTCGGTCCAATTGCTAAAATGGCTTGGTTGCTGGCCAAGTATTCAAATAATTTCCCTGGAATGATTCCTTGTTGATTTTTGACATCGTTTAGCGGAAGTAGAAGAAGGGAACAAGAGGACATGAGCTCAATGACTTCTTCATGCGGAATAAATGGACGTTGATCCAAGTAAGGTGTTAATCCGGATGATTCAATTGATTGAATGACTGAAAAGTCTACGGCGCCAACTAATTGTATTTTGAGGGTATTTTTTAGTTCCTCATTGCGTTTTATTTCTTCACTAAGGTAGGACCAGAAAACAATTGGATTGCGGTCCGCATTCAAAGATCCAGTATGTAATATCGTAAAGTTTGAATCCGCTTTTTTGTGAAAGTGCTTAAAATCATTCGGTGCAAAACCGTTTGTGATGAGTTTTACTGAACGCTTTGCCAACACTTCAAATTCTTGCGTCCACGTTCGACTCACACACGTTATTCCTGTAGCTTCGGTCAAAACTGCTTGTTCTAGTCTTTTGTGTTTTCGAATGGAACTTTTCGTCATGGGAAGTTTATCAAACCAGTCGATGTTTGTCCACGGGTCTCTGAAATCGGCAAGCCAAGGAATCCCTGTCGCCCGTTTTAATCCGAGTGCAATTAGGTGCGTTGTATGTGGTGGTCCAGTTGAAACGATGATATCAACGGGATGATCACGTAAAAAATCAGTTAAATGTTTTACGGAAGGTTTGATCCAAAACTTTTTAGCATCTGGAATAAACAAGTTGGCACGTAACCAGAGTGCGAATTTTTGTACCCACTTTTTATCTTGCTTACCTCCATCATTTAAGAATCCTGTTTGTAATTTTTTTCCTTTTTTGCCAGTAATAGCTTTGTAAGCTTCAAAGGGTTCCCAAATTGGGTATTTAATGACATGAACAGATTCCGTGAATTGATCCAAAAGACTAGTGTCTTCAATGGGTGCTTCCGCGTTTTCTGGTGTGTAGATGATTGGTTCCCATCCTAATTTTGATAAATAACGACTAAAATGTAGCCAACGCTGAACACCACTGCCTCCACTTTGTGGCCAGTAATACGTTATTATCAATACTTTTTTTAGGTTAGGCAATTTTTGCTTTTATTTCGTCGATAGCTTTTTGTAAACCCTCACTGCGCTTTCCCCCTGCGGTTGCGAAAAACGCTTGTCCACCCCCGCCACCTTGAATGTGCGAAGACACTTCGCGAATCCATTGGGCTGCGTTCCACGTGTTTGATTCTACTAACTTTTCATCTATCATCAAGCTCAATCCACATTTATCAGACTCTTTATTACCTATAATTGCAAGGAAATTTTCATTTTCCCCTTTCAACTGAAATAATATGTCCTTCACGGAGTTTGCATCTAAATCAACAATAGCACCTAAAAAAGAAATGTCACCAATTTTGACAATTTGTGATTTTAGTTCTGATTTTAAATGTCCGGCTTTTTCTCGGATAAGTAAATCGATTTCTTTCTGAAGTTGTTGATTCTTCGTCAGTAAATCTTCCACTGATTTAATGATGTCTTTCGGGTTTTTAAGCGCGATATGAATTTGACTTAACGTTGCCGCTTTTTCTTTGAAATAGTTTTCGGCAACTTTACCCGTAATAGCTTCAACCCTTCTAACTCCCGCTGCTACGGCAGATTCAGAAACGATTTTAAAGAGGCCGATTTTCGCCGTGTCCGAGACATGGATTCCTCCACATAATTCCACAGAGTCACCGAATTTAATAACACGCACATGATCGCCGTATTTCTCTCCAAACAAAGCCATTGCACCTAAAGCTTTTGCTTTGTTGATTTCCATGGCTCTGCGCTCATCTAACGGAATACTTGCAGCGATGGCAGAATTTACAAGCTCTTCAATTTGTGAAATTTCTTCTTCACTAACTTTCGAAAAATGGGAAAAGTCAAAACGTAAATTCGACGAATTAACTAAAGATCCTTTCTGTTCCACATGTGACCCCAAAACAGTTTGCAATGCATGATGTAATAGGTGTGTTGCACTGTGGTTTTTTGCGGATTCTTCTTGCGTTGCTAGGTCAATAATTGCATGGAATTCATCCGTCAAATTTGATGGGAGTTGTTCACTTAAGTGGATGATCAAGTTATTTTCCTTTTTCGTGTCAAAAATCCGAATGGATTCTGATGCGTTTCGCAAAATCCCTTTATCACCGACTTGACCTCCGCCTTCTGGATAGAAAGGAGTTTGATTTAAAACGAGTTGAAAGAAATGTTTTCCTTTTTGACTGACTTTACGGTATTTAGTAATGAGAACGGAAGCTTCCTTTTGGTCATATCCAACGAAAACAGTTGGTGTATCTGTTCCAATTTGAACCCAGTCGTCTGTTTCGATAATAGATGCAGCTCGAGATCGGTCTTTTTGAATTTGAAGTTGTGCTTGGAATCCATCTTCATCGATGAAGAATCCATTTTCACGTGCGATTAGCGAAGTCAAATCAACAGGGAATCCATAAGTGTCGTAAAGCTCAAATACGTTTTCCCCAGAAATTACAGTGGAATTTGATTTTTTACTCAAAGCCATTAAATCGTCCATTCGTTTGATTCCTTGCTCCAAGGTTCTGAAAAAACTTTGTTCTTCCTCTCTGATAACTTTTTCAATGAGTTCTTTTTGTTTGATCAATTCCTCATAAGGATGTCCCATCAATTGAACTAAAACACCCGATAATTTGCACAAGAATGGTTCTTTCATTCCTAAGGTTTGATAACCGTAGCGAACTGCGCGACGCAAAATGCGACGAATAACGTATCCGGCACCAGTGTTAGAAGGCAATTGTCCATCGGAAATAGAAAAACTAATCGCACGAATGTGATCGGCAATGACGCGCAATGCAATATCTGTTTCCTCAGATTTACCGTAAGGAATTCCACTCTCTTTAGAAACAAATTGAATCAAGGTTTGAAATAAATCTGTATCGTAGTTACTTTGTTTTCCTTGAAGGGCCATTGCCAAACGCTCAAGTCCCATTCCAGTATCTACATGTGTAGAAGGTAGCGACTCCAAACTTCCGTCTGCTTTGCGATTGAACTGCATGAATACGTTGTTCCATATTTCAATCACTTGCGGATGATCGTTATTGACTAAGGTAAGTCCATTGACAGCTTGACGATCGTCTTCATTTCTTAAGTCCACATGAATCTCTGAACAAGGTCCACAGGGTCCCGTATCGCCCATTTCCCAGAAGTTGTCTTTTTTAGAGGCTAGGATTATTCTGTCTTCTGCAATGAATCTTTTCCAAATGTCAAAACTTTCCGAATCTCTTGGCACACCATCTTTTTCATCTCCTTCAAACACTGTAACGTACAAACGATCAACAGGAATTTTATATACCGATGTTAACAATTCCCAAGCCCATGTAATCGCTTCCTCTTTGAAATAATCACCGAAAGACCAATTTCCAAGCATTTCAAACATGGTATGATGATAGGTATCAACCCCTACTTCCTCAAGATCGTTGTGTTTACCTGAAACACGTAAGCATTTTTGGGAATTTGCCACACGCTTTTGTTTTGCTTGTTGATGTCCAAGGAAAAAATCTTTGAATTGATTCATGCCTGCGTTGGTAAACATCAGAGTAGGATCATTTTTTACCACCATTGGTGCTGAGGGAACAATTTGATGTCCTTTGCTTTCGAAAAAGTCAAAAAATTGCTGGCGTATTTCGGAAACCGTCATTGTGTCGTTTTGTTTGCTTGCAAATTTAGGAATTTGAGAGAACTATGGGCAATGAAAATGGGCATATCGCGTTCTAAAGAAGAAAAATTTACACTGGTTGGCTTTTAAATGCATTTGAAATCCCTGAAATAAATGAATGAACTGAGTAAAATTGAGTCCAAGTTAGTTCTTGTACGCAATCAAAAAGTATTATTGGATCGCGATGTCGCATCCTTTTATGGGATTGAGACGAAACGCGTAAACGAAGCATACCGAAATAATCCGGAGAAATTCCCTGAGGGATATGTTTTGTTTTTGGATGAAGAAGAATCAAATTCTTTAAGGTCGAAATTTTCGACCTTAAAGAATTTAAGTAGAGGAAAACACACGAAATATCAGGTAAAAGCTTTTACAGAAAAAGGATTATACATGTTGGCTACGATTCTGAAAAGCGATCGTGCCACTGAAACAACGTTGGCGATCATTGAAACATATGCTAAACTAAAAGAGTTTACGCATTTAATTCGATCGAGTGTTAATGATCAAACTGGTGA
>CANMFV010000056.1 GCA_947496835.1 Flavobacteriales bacterium
GTTTGCGCGATACCAACATATTCTTAGTGCTCCTTTGAATAAATTGACTGCTGAGGAGAAAGCCTTAAGAGGGATACTTCGCAAAGGTAAATCCATTTTAGTCAAAGAATTTGCAAAAACTCGACGTCATTTGTCGATTCGGGAATTACGCAAAAGTGAAGCCCGTTTGTGGGTCGATGTACTTAAACCGATTCAATTATCCAATCCTAGTTCACTTGCATCTATTTATCCGATGGAAACTGGACAATTTGACCTATTAATTTTTGATGAAGCTGGTCAAATTCCAATGAGTTATGCTTTAGGCGCTTTACAACGAGCGAAAAGAGTTGTGGTTGCTGGAGATCATCAGCAAATGAGTCCTTCGAGTTATTTTAAAAAATCCGACGATGTAGTTGTTGATGTCTTGCATCAATCTGCTTTTTACTTTAAAAATATTCTTTTAACAAGGCATTACCGTAGTCGAAATCCTCAGTTAATCGCCTTTTCCAATCAGCATTTTTATGGTGGACGCTTACGCACATTTGCGGATCGATTGCAAACAAAAAATCCAATAAACTTTACCTATGTCCCGAACGGTATTTATGATCAACGCACCAATGTTATTGAAGCAAAAGTCGTAGCGAAATTGGTGGAACAAGCCCTTTCTTCGAAGGAGAAATATGGCATTGTTGCTTTCTCTGAAACACAGTTGAGTACTATTTACGCTTGTTTAGCAGCCAAGGATCAAGTTGCACTGAACGAAGCAATCCATGAAGACCGAATCTTTTTCAAAGCCTTGGAGCAAGTTCAGGGAGAAGAATGCGATCATCTATTGATCAGTTTTGGCTATGGAAAAAATCCTGAGGGGAAATTTGAACTTCGTTTTGGACCGCTCAATTTAATGAATGGTGCCAAACGTCTAAACGTACTTTTCAGTCGCGCTCGAATGTCCATCCAATTTGTAGCAAGTGTCACCAGTTCGGACTTTACTCCTTCCAAGAATGAAGGTGTTCAACGCATAAAGGATTGGTTTGTATTTGTGGAAAATCAACGAGAGCAAGTTGCTATTGGATTTACTGATGTGCGCTTTGAAGAACTTTTGCAAGATGAAAAGGATTTCCTTTCCTTCACTAATCGTTTTGATGTCCTGTGTCAGCGTGGCTGGAATCTTTAACATTCTCTTAATCTGTTCATGTTCAAGTGACATAGCTTTAATTCAGAGATAATAATTCCGTAAAAATCTGTCAAAAATTGAGACCGACCTTTGTCCAAACAAACTTTTTGGACATGAAATCAAAACTGTTATTCATTTTTATCAATTTATTCTTAACCTCTGTATATTCACAATCGCACATTGCTTTATGGAATTACAATACGATAGTAGGATCACCCACCGCACCTGTAGCAGATTTGGGTACAGGAACATCTTCTTACTTTGGTTCATTAGTAATCGCTCCAGCAGCAACAGGAATGGACCCAATTATCAATAATGGCTGTGGTTCACAGAATGGTTTGAATCCGGGAGCATGGGCATTTACAGCAAGTCCAGGTACGACAAATGAATCAAGTGGCGTACAATACAATGTTTCAACCGTTGGTTTTCAAAACATTTTCTTTACTTGGGATCAACGTTCTTCAAATACCGCAGTGAATACGATGCGTGTGAAGTACACCTTAGACGGAACGACTTGGGTAGATTTTGTCATGACCGAGTTAAATACAACTTATTGTAATGGCGTTTTAGATGGCGGAAGATTCCAAAATAGTGCGGTTGGAGATAACTACCGAAGAGTTTCTGTTAATTTTTCCGCTATTACAGGTGCAAATAACAATCCAAATTTTGCCGTTAGGGTCCTTGCTGCACATTACCAAACGACTGGTGAATTTAGACAAACAGGAGTTCCTACTAATATTGCTACCGCAGGTACATGGAGATTTGACAATGTTTCCATTGGGGGTCGTTCAAATGTTTCCATTATTGCAGCGAATAATTTTATTTCGGTAAATGAAAATGTAGGAAATGTTGTCGTTCCAATTACCGTGTCAAATGCCAATGCAAATCCGATTGTATTAAACCTAGGTTTTTCTACGTACTCCAACGCAACTTTGAATGATGATTTCACGATGTCAAGCACTGTAACTATTCCGGCCAATACAAATGGTGTTTACAACCACACAGTCACAATTGTTGATGATATTTTATCGGAAAAAGCTGAGCGTATCATTGTTAAAATTTTGAATGGATCTAACGCACTAGTGTCCAGTACAGATAACTATAGAATTATGTTTATTGCAGATAATGACTTGCAAGCACCGGCTCAAACCAATGAGTTAAACATGAATTTGCTTACAAGTTTCTCGAATGGAGCAACAGGAACAAACTCTGCTGAAATTGTCACATTTGATTCGGACGTAGATCGCATGTACATTGCAAATAGCATTGGAGCGAAATTAGACATCGTCAATTTTGCTAATCCGTCAAGTCCAATTTTAATTTCTTCCGTTGCGATGGCACCTTATGGAAACATTAATTCTGTTGTTGCACATGACAGTATTATTGTATTAGCGGTAGAGAATTCAAATCCACAATTAAATGGCTTAGTTGTATTTTTAGATTACAATGGAAATTTCTTAAAACAAGTGACTGTTGGAGCTATGCCCGATATGATTACGTTTAATAAGAATTACACGAAAGTCCTAACGGCTAATGAAGGTGAACCAAATTCTAGCTATACGGTAGACCCAGAAGGTTCGGTTTCAATCATTGACATTTCTGGAGGAATCAATTCCTTGACACAAGCAAATGTTACCACGTTAGATTTAACAGCCTATAACACACAATCAAGCACATTACTGGCACAAGGAATTCGCCTATTTTCAACAAGTGCAACTGTTGCTCAAGATTTAGAGCCAGAATACATTGCTATTTCTGACGACAACACAAAAGCTTACGTAAGTATTCAAGAAGCGAATGCCATGTTAACCATCGATTTAACGACTAACTCTATTGTAAGTTTATCTGCGCTAGGTTATAGTCAATACAACACAGGTTCTGGAAATGCTTTAGACGCATCCGATCAAAGTGGTGCAATCTTAATTACTGGTGATCTTCCAATAAAAGGAGCGTATATGCCGGATGCTATTTCGTACGCAACCATTGGTGGACAAGGATACATTTTCACCGCTAACGAAGGAGATTCGAGAGAATTTGGATCAGTGATTGATGCCAACAGAATCTCATCTTCTGTATTTGCGAATTTAGATCCAGTTGCATTCCCTGATGCAGCAATCCTTAAAAATAATAAGTTCCTTGGTCGACTTAGCGCTTTAAAATATTCTGGAGATACTGATGGTGATGGTGATTATGATGAGTTACATGTTATGAGTGGTCGTTCTTTTAGTATCCGCAATGCAACAACTGGAGCGGTAGTATTTGATTCCAAAGACCTTTTGGAGCAAATCACTTCAAAACACCCTTATTTTGGCTCGATCTTTAATGCGTCAAATACAGTTGGTGCACCAGCACTTAAAAACCGAAGTGACGATAAAGGTCCAGAAATTGAAGGAATTGCGGTGCATGAATTCAATGGGTCAATGTATGCCTTTGTTTCTTCAGAGCGACTAGGTGGTGTATTTATTTTTAATGTTCAAAATCCATCTACACCAAATTTCGTTGGATACTATAACAATAGATCCAATACAACGAGCGGTCCAGATTTAGGTGCTGAAGGAATTATTTTTATTTCTGCAGCTGAATCACCAAATGGAAATCCACTCGTGATTTTGGCTAATGAAGTAAGTAGTACATTATCCATTTATCAATTGAATACATGTTCTTCTATTGCTGGAGCAGAAATCAATAGTTCATTAACTGGATTTTGTCAAGGTTCTACAGCTTCTTTGAGTATTCCTGGCGCTGTTGGAAGTTCTTATCAATGGTTATTAAATGGCGCGCCAATCGCTGGAGCAACGGGTGTTACCTGCAGTATTTCTCAAGGTGGAAACTATGCAGTTTTGGTAACAAACTCACTTTTAGCATGTACAGATACATCAAATGTAAAAGCGATTACAGCATATTCATTACCAACAGTGAATGCTGGTATTGATCAAGCAGTTTGTGCTGGTGCTAGTATCACATTAACAGGAAGTGGTGCAAATTCATATTCTTGGTCCAATGGAATCTCTAACGCGATCTCATTCATCCCATCCACATCTCAACTTTATACACTAACAGGAGTCGATGCCAATGGGTGTTCAAATACAGATGAAGTTCAAGTTACCGTAAATGCCCTTCCAACTGTTGATGCTGGTATTAACCAAACGGTTTGTGCTGGATCAAGTGTGATTTTAGTTGGTTCTGGGGCTAATACTTATACCTGGAATAATGGTGTGGTTAATGCTGTCCCATACATTCCAACTGTCTCTCAAACCTACACCGTAACCGGTGTCGATGCCAACGGATGTTCAAATACCGATCAAGTTCAAGTTACCGTCAATGCTCTTCCAAATATTTATGCTGGAAACGATCAAACGGTTTGTTCTGGATCGATCATTACATTAACAGCTTTTGGAGGAAACACCTATACTTGGAATAATGGGGTAACTAACGCCGTACCGTTTTCTGCAACTACGTCACAAACTTACACTGTAACCGGAGTAGGATTAAATGGATGTTCAAATACGGATCAAGTGAATTTAACCGTTCTATCTCTTCCAATTGTGGATGCTGGAATTGATCAAAGCATCTGTGCTGGGAGCAGCATCGTACTTTCTGGAAATGGCGCAAATTCCTATTCTTGGAATAATGGAATTTCAAACGGAATTGCATTTATCCCAACTACTACACAAACATTCACCGTAACAGGATTGAATTCAAATGGCTGTTCAAATACAGACCAAATCATTGTGAATGTACTTTCACTGCCAATTGTTTCTGCAGGATTAGATCAAACAATCTGTGCAGGAGATACCATCACGTTGACCGCAACAGGTGCAACAATTTATACGTGGAATAACGGTGTAAATAATTCGGTAGCATTTTCACCATCAACAACGCTGACATATTTGGTTACAGGAGTTGATGGGAACAATTGCTCAAATTCAGACCAAGTAACCGTCACGGTTAATCCATTACCAATCATCAACGCAGGAATTGATCAAACAACGTGTTTCGGAACAGCGGTTGCGTTAAATGCAACAGGGGCGAATTCTTTATCATGGAATAATGGTGTAATCAATGGATTGTATTTTACACCAACGACTACACAAACCTACATAGTTATAGGAACGGATGCTAACAACTGTTCAAATTCAGATGAAGTACAAATCACCGTGAATTCCTTGCCTGTAATTAATGCTGGTGAAGATCAAACGGTTTGTCCTGGAGTTTCTGTTACACTTAACGCGACAGGTGGAATCAATTACCAATGGAATAACGGAGTGTCAAATGGAATTTCATTTATACCAACTGCGACTCAAAATTATATTGCATCTGGTTCCGATATCAATGGATGTTCTAATTCAGACACCGTTTTAGTAACAGTAATTGATTGTACAGGAATGGAAGAACAAGATGATGTCACTGTTTCTGTTTATCCAAATCCGATTCAAGATGTGCTAAGCTTCGACTTTAATCAAGTTATATCAGGTGGGATTGAATTATTAAGTGTAGAAGGAAAATTAATTTCATTTGTTGAGATCAATGAGTTAGAAGCATATCAAATGGACCTTACTTCACTTGCTTTTGGCCCATATTTCATTCGAATGAATTTAAATGGACAAGTAAAATCATTAAAAATTATTAAAGCAAACTAATTCTGTTTGTCTTTTAAGGATTGTTTTTTAGGAACAGGATCATAACCGAACCCGCCTCGTGGATGACACGAGGCGATTCTTTTAGAACCTAACCACAATCCTTTAATAGGCCCCCAAACCTGAATGGCTTCAATCATGTAACTTGAACAAGTAGGTGTGTATCGGCAAGATGGCGGGAAAATCGGAGAAATGATCCATTGGTAAACGCGAACTATAAAAATAAAAGGAAGACCTAAAATCTTGTATATCCATTTCATTTTTCAAAGTTACACACTTATTTAACACAATTGTGTTTAAAGCTTTGATGTAACAAATTCGACAGATTGAACTATCTTCTTAACTTTAGGGAACTCAATCAAACGAAACATGCAACATCTTTTCTTTTTCATTCTATCCGTTTATTTTAGTCTCGCTTATGGACAACCGCTTTCCAATTGGGATGGGGAGAAAATTGTCGTGAAAAAGTCAAGTAACTCCAGTACCATCATGCATGCCGAAGCGCTTTTTGAAGATCGTTGGGATGTACTTGCGCAACCACAATTTTGGAAGCAAATCATGTTATTATCTCCAGATTCATGCCTAGTGAATGTTGCGAGTACCCGACAGATACTGAAAAAGATGTCCTACAAAGACTGGAATAGTCAAAGTGAGGCAGAAAAAGATATTACACGAGCAGATCTACGTGCTAAATTCAATTTAGATCCGACTACAAGGATTTTTGTCACTTCAGGAAAAAACGACTTTTATCAATTTAATGAGGTTTATCCTCAACTTTCGAAAGGCGTGGCAGCATTTGAGCGTTTTGGTGTGGATCCTTGGTATGCTCAAGCGATTTTATTGATCGAATGTCCTGGACAAATGAAAAAATCAATTTCCGGAGCCTATGGTTCTTTCCAATTAATGCCGGAGGTTGCCAGAGCTGCCGGACTAACCGTAAACGGAAGTGTTGATGA
>CANMFV010000057.1 GCA_947496835.1 Flavobacteriales bacterium
CAATACGCGACCATCCTTTACAAGATCCATACCGGCTTTCAATTTTGGCAAATCTTCGAGAAGCAATCCAGCTTCTTTAATTGCTGCAGCATTTAAATGTAACGCTTTTGGTTTTTCTTCGACACGATAACCCCAAGTTGGTATGCGGTGTTTTAAGGCAAAACTTTTAATTTCAATAAGTCGATCTTCGAAAATTGTTTGCAGTGACTTTGTTTCAAGTTGAACGAATTGAATATCAAAGCAAAGTTTGTGTCCACCAACCTCAATAAACGAGGTAATTAACTGCTGTAATTCGGGTGGGCCATAAACGGTCAATCCTCGTGTTCGGCCCAATAAGTGCATACTTGAAATTAAACCGGGAAGACCGAAAAAATGATCTCCGTGCAAGTGGGAAATGAGAATGTGGGAAATTCGCTGCAGTTTAATACCAAATTTACGTAGTTGTAGTTGGGTTCCTTCACCACAATCTATCAGAATATGTCGGTTATTACATTCAATGTATTGCGCAGTGGGATTTCTTTTTGCGGTCGGAAGAGCGGCACCGCTACCTAAAATACATATGGAGAAACTCACGCGATAAGAACATCAATTCCTTTATCAACGGAACTAGAAATCATTAGCACTTTATCCAATTGTGCGATTTCAATCATTTTTTGAACATTGCTTTGTAGGCCACAAATGGCAAATCGACCATTTGTATCTTTACACAGCCTATTTGCAATAAGAATTGCACTTAATCCAGATGAATCGCAGTATTTCGTTTTTGAAAGGTCCAGTAAAATGAAATTACTCCCAATTTTATTCAATTGAAGAAAATGACTTTTCAGTTCAGGTGCATTACTTGCGTCGAGTTTTTCGACATGTGCAGATACAATTACTATTTTTCCTTGAGGGTCTACTGAAAAGTTCATCACAATCGTTTTGTCAAATGTAAAAATTTTCAGCGTTCAATTTTCGATGCGAGCAAATAAATTACTGCCATTCGAACTGCCACACCATTTTCTACTTGGTCAAGTATAATACTTTGCTTAGAATCAGCCACATCACTTGAGATTTCCACGCCACGGTTAATTGGACCTGGATGCATTACGATGATTTCTTTCGAAAGCCCATCTAATATCTCTTTGGTTAATCCAAATAACATTGTGTATTCTCGCAAGGATGGAAAATACTTGATGTCCTGTCTTTCTAATTGAATGCGAAGCATGTTGGCAACATCGCACCATTCCAAGGCTTCACGAAGGTTATGAGAAACTTTTACGCCAAGATCACCAATGTATTTGGGGATTAACGTTGTTGGACCGCAAACCATCACTTCGGCGCCAAGTTTTTGTAGGCAATAAATGTTTGAAAGTGCCACACGTGAATGAAGGATATCACCCACAATAACCACTTTTTTTCCTTCAACACTTCCCAGACGTTCGCGTATCGAGAATGCATCAAGTAACGCTTGTGTTGGATGTTCGTGTGTGCCATCTCCTGCGTTTATGACGCGTGCTTTCACTTTTTGAGAGAGAAACAATGCAGCTCCTGGATTTGGATGTCGCATGACAACCATATCCACTTTCATTGCTAGGATGTTGTTTACGGTGTCGATTAATGTCTCACCTTTTTTCACAGAGCTACTTGCTGCGCTGAAATTCACTGTATCAGCAGAAAGTCTTTTTTCGGCTAATTCAAATGAAAGTCTAGTACGGGTAGAATTTTCGAAGAAAATATTAGCAATTGTAATGTCTCTGAGAGATGGAACTTTCTTAATCGGACGATTGATAACCTCTTTAAAGCTATCCGCTGTCTTGAAGATTAACTCGATATCTTGTCGCGTTAAATCTTTTATTCCCGTAAGGTGATCAACACTTAAATTATTCATTGCTTTCTTTTGTAAACAAAACCACTTTATCTTCTCCTTCTGTTTCTTTCCACTCAACGGAAACGCGTTCTGAAATGAGTGTATCAACTGTCTTTCCGATATAATCGGCTTGAATTGGCAGGTCTCGACTAAAACGTCGATCAATCAACACCAATAATTCCACCTTTGAGGGACGTCCAAATGACAGTAATGCATCCAAACCCGAACGAATTGTTCTGCCCGTATAAAGTACATCATCCACTAAAATGACACGTTTATTTTCGATGCTAAAATCGATGTTTGTGATACTTGGAATCAATGGTTTTTCTCTTCGACGAAAATCATCGCGATAAAACGTAATGTCCAGATTTCCACATTGAATTTCTTTTCCAAGAATAGATTCCAAATAAGACTTAAGTCTTGTCACAACGTGAATTCCTCTTGGTTGTAAACCAACGAGAACAGTTTCCGAGAAGTCGTTGTGGGATTCAATTAATTCATGGGAAAGACGTTTCAAAGTGAGGTCCAAATGTGTTGGATTCAGAATGACTTGCTTTTCCATTACCACAAAGATAAGGGATTTTATGTTTGAATGAGTCTCAGAAGTTTTTTTTATGCATTAAATGCAGTTTTATCTACATCCGCCAAAAGAAAGAAACTTCCTGTCACTAGAATAATATCCTTATTTGATGCTTTTTCCATGAGTTCTTTCACCCGTAAATTCACGTTTGCTGAAACGGATAGAATCCTTTTGTCAGACTGCATCAGGTCATCTAAGGCTTCTTTTTTTAAACTTCGATTATTTTGAAATTCACAAAGGTGAATGGCTGCTTTTCCCGGGAAAAGCGACAAAATTTCAGGAACATTTTTGTCTTGAGAGGCTCCGTAGACGATGTGTAATTTGTTAAACGGGAAGTTATCTAAGTCTTTTAAAGTCGCTCGAATACCATCTTGATTATGCGATACATCAAGGTATACAAACGGATTTTCATGTACTTTCGTTAACCTCCCAAATAATCCTGTGTTTTGAAATAGCTTGGTTATAGCCTTCGTTACGGTTTCTTCAGAAAACGAAATTTTCAATTTTGCTAATGCACAAAGCGCTGTTTTTAAATTCGTTTTTTGAAGTTCAGGCAGTTCTAATGAGTTTAGAATCTCCCAATTTTCTTGGTCAGCAAAGTAAATCGGTGCACCATGATTAACTGCTTTTTGCATAAAAACGGCCTTAATATCTTCCTGGGTTTGTCCAATCACGACGGGTTGACTTGACTTAATGATTCCGGCTTTTTCGAGCGCAATTTCAGGTAGTGTTTCCCCTAAGAATTGTGTGTGGTCGAGACCGATGTTTGTGATTACTGCAATAGTGGACTGTAAAACATTCGTTGAGTCAAGTCTACCACCCATGCCAGTTTCGATTACAGCATAGGAACAATTGTTGCGTTGAAAATGATCCATTGCCATAGCAAAGGTGACTTCGAAGAAACTAGGCTCAAAATCAAGTTTAAGGTCAATTATACGTTGACAAAAATGGACCACTGATGCCTCGTCAATTTGAACTCCGTTGATGCGAATCCGTTCCCGGAAATCGAAAATATGAGGAGAAGTGAATAATCCAACTTTCTCGTTGTTCTCAGTCAGAATGGAACTGATGTACGAACAGGTAGATCCTTTACCGTTTGTACCCGCCACATGAATGATGGTCATGTTTTTTGGATCAATCCCAAGGAAATCTAGTAAGTCCATGGTTTGTTTTAACCCCGGTTTATACGCACTTGCACCGTTGTTTTGATAGGATGGGAATTGATTAAAAAGCCAAGAAACAGCTTGCGTATACGTTTCGAATTTCATTTCTACATCAATTGGACTAAAAATATGGCAATACCCGCTAAATAGCCAAGTGCTGCCAATAAGGTGATGCGTTTTAAGTACCAGAAAAATGATATTTTCTCCATCCCCATGGCCACAACTCCAGCAGCGGATCCTATAATGAGCATTGATCCACCAGTTCCGGCAGCATAGGCGATGAAATGCCAAATTTCATGGTCTAGTCCGAATTGGAACATCCCCATGGATGCAGCTACAATCGGAACATTGTCAATGATGGCAGAGGCTACACCGAGTAATGTGACGAATAAATTCACATTCATACTTTTTTGAATTTGTACGCCAAATCCGTAAATCATGCCTGTCGATTCCATGGCGGCAATGGTCATCAGAATACCTAAAAAGAAAAGTATACTGGGTAGTTCAATTTTAGTAAGAGCCTTGAATGTTGGACTTGTGTGGGAAGTAGTCGCTGTAATATCGGTTAATGAAAACTGTCGTTTACTGATAATTTCTGCAACGATGGAAAGTAATCCTAATGAAAACATCATTCCCATGTATGGTGGTAAATGTGTTGTCATTTTGATTATCGGCACAAGGATGATCAAAAATAAACCAAGGATTAAGATAATGACGCTTTGTTTTTTCGTTTTTTCACTCGAATCTGTTTGTTGAATAGTCCCTTTAAACGGCTTCATTTTTGATGCAATTAATAGGGGAACAAATGTGGATATAAGCGCTGGTAAAAAAAGATGATTAATTAGACTTCCTGCATTCACTTTGTGGTTCATCCATAACATGGTTGTCGTCACATCTCCTATAGGAGACCAAGCACCTCCTGAATTAGCAGCAATAATGATAAATCCAGCATACCATTTTCGCAAGTCAGTATCTGTAATTATTTTTCTAAGAATACTAATGAGAACAATAGTTGCTGTAAGATTATCGATTAAGGCTGACAAGAAAAAGGCAAGAAGGCAAATAATCCAAAGTAGGACTAACTTACTTTTTGTTTTGATTAAAGATTTAAAAACCTGAAAACCATCGAAGTGATCAATAATTTCAACGATGGTCATTGCCCCAATTAAAAAAATGAGAATTTCACTGGTTTTCCCAAAATGATAGAGTAAGGTACTTTCTATGAGTTCTTGCTTTTGGGTGATTGATCCGGTTAATTCAGGAATACTCAATTTCCCACATTTAGGATCAATGAGTAAGCCAATACTTGGATCGAGCCAAAATGTAGGAATTCCAATGAAAATCACGCCCCAAGAAAGAACCATCATGAGTAGGGCAGGAACCAACTTATCGATTTTTAGTGTATGCTCCATGGTGATTGCAGCATAACCAAAAATAAATATGAAAAGAAGTGTAGCGTACATGTATTAAACCAATTGCTTCAAGGCAATTTCGAATGCTGCATTTGCGATGTTTGTTTTTGCTTGATTTGATTCATGTGTTGCTTTCAAGGCATTGTAGATAATCGAACTTGTATCTTCGAAAATTAATTTATCTTCGATTGTTTCTAAGTCGTTACTCATCAAGTAAGCAAACACCCTTGCCATTCCACAATTTGCAATGAAATCTGGAATTAATGATAGGTTCGCATCAGCTTTTTCGGCAATTGGACCGAAGAAAATTTCTTGGTCAGCAAACGGTACATTAGCTCCTGAAGAAATCACTTGTAATCCTGAAGCAAGCAGTTGATTTAAATTTTCTTCTGAAAACATTCGACTACCAGCACAAGGAATAAACACTTCGGCAGGTGTGCTCCAAATACGTGCATTTACTTCGTCAAACGAAAGCATTTGGTCACTTTTTAATTCATTTCCATTTTTAGAAAGGAACAATGTTTTCACTTCTTCGAAACTAAGTCCCTCTTCTTTGATAATTCCACCTACACGGTCAATGATTCCAACTATTTTTGCACCATTCAAAGCAAGGTAGTAAGCCGCTGCGGATCCTACATTTCCCCAACCTTGAACAATCACTTTTTTATCTTTCACATCGCCACCCCACAAAGAGAAATAGTGACGAATGGATTCAGAGACTCCGAAACCTGTAATCATATCTGCAACAACAAATTTTCTAGTTACATCCGGACTTAACGTTTCATCTTCAATGACTTTTAATACCCCTCTTTGCAATTGACCAATTCGGTTCATTTTCTGTGCTTCCTTCGGCTGAAAGTGACCGTTAAACACTCCTTCTTGAGGATGCCATACACCGCAAGATTCCGTAATTGGAATTACTTCATGAATTTCATCCACATTTAAATCACCACCTGTTCCGTAGTAATGTTTCAAAAGTGGACTAACCGCAGCAAACCAACGTTTGAGTACACCTTCTTTTCTAGGATCTTTTGGGTCAAAATTAATTCCAGATTTTGCTCCACCGATTGCTGGTCCAGCAACAGTAAATTTCACTTCCATTGTTTTTGCCAATGATTCTACTTCGCGCTTGTCGAGTCCAACACGCATACGTGTACCACCTCCAGCTGCACCACCTCGTAATGAGTTGATAACAACCCATCCTTCTGCTTCTGTTTCAGCATCTTTCCACTCAAAAACGATTTCAGGTCGTTTGTTCTCAAATTTTTGAAGTAAATCTTTCATTTCTTTAGTTGTATAGGTTGCAAAATTAGGAAAATGGACCTTACTCCGTTGGATTTTCAAATTATTTTCAAACAATTCAATGATTTGTCATTGGATTAGGCACCTCGATGATAGACGCCCGTGCAAAGTGCTTCAGAAGCACCTGTAACACTTGGAATATTTGTTGTTTCCCCTCGCAGGTAACGAGCACCTAAAAATGCAAACACAATGGCTTCTTTGAAATCGATGATTTCGGTACTGGGAATCACGCATTTTCCACGGTAATGGTGGGATAATCGCTCGATTAAAAAGGAGTTTTTTGCCCCACCACCAGTTATATAGACGGAAGGTAAACCTTCATCATTCAAAATCTTTGCTATTTGAATTGCAACATGCTCCGTGTGTGTTCGCAAAAGATCTTCTAATGCAATCGATTGATTGAACAGCGGCATATATTCCTTGTTTAGCC
>CANMFV010000058.1 GCA_947496835.1 Flavobacteriales bacterium
ATACTGGAGCTTTTGGCAGGCTCGCCTCAAGTGGATCGGCGTCATTTACTTCGTCTTCGGACTCTTCTTTGTTTTCTTTTTTCTTTTTTTGTTCTTTTACTTTGATATCCTTTTGTTCAATTGCTTTGATGTAAACATCCACGTTATGGGCGTAATTCCATGGATTCATTTGCTCCCTTCGCTTGACAACTTCCAGCATGATTTCTCTGCCGATATTTCCTTTTTTTGTATTGATAACAATCTCTTTGTAGTCTTGCTCTTTTTCGGGGAATAATTGAATATCCCGTTGCAGGTCCCTATTGCTAATAGAAACATAGGTTTCTCTATCTTGGAAACCTAATGAAGAAATCACTAAGAAATATTCCCCTGGCATTAAAGAAAGTTCGTAGGACCCATCAACGTTGGCAACGGTACGTTGATCTGCAGTATTCTTTACATAAACATTTGCAAATGGTATGGGGACTTTTCGCTCATCCACTACTTTCCCTCGGACAAAATTCTGAGCAGAAAGTCCATTGGCGAGTATGACGAATAAAATGAGCGCGAATAATTTCATACAGAGTTAAGACTCGGTTTTTTCTTTTTTGTTACAAAATGAATGGGATCAACCTTCTTTTTCGTTGGATTTATCCTTTAAGAATTGTTGGTGGTTTCCTACGCGTTTCATCATCCATCGTTTTACAAAGAAAGTTGCTAGTGCAATGAGAGCGAAAACATAATTGGATGCATATTTTTCAAATCCTTCGGTAAAACACAAGTATGTTACTGTTACGAAAGAAACGCTTGCTACTGCTAACCAGAAGTAGCTCATGATGGTGTTGTATAGGTTCATATGATTAAAATTCTAATTCATTTTCCAATTGGAATTTTCCAACGGGTTTAATTATTTCATATTTGCTAAAGTCCTGTTTAGTTCGGATGCCTTCACCAAATAATGTTCCTTTCGGAGAACGCACTTTTACAGCAGATTTCGAATAAATCAAACTATCTTTTTGATTCCAAAATAGTGCTTCTGTTTCAAGTGTTTGTTTCTTCTCAAAGTTATAGAGTCTCACTGAGTCTTTCACCATTAGTGTCCCTTTGGTATTGTTGATTTCGCCATAAAGGGCCGTTAATTTTGAAACGATTTCTCCTTTTTCATTGAAAAAATGAACCTTTAAACTGTCTTTTATTTTGGTGATTTCTTCTTTCCCTCTAAACGTTTCTGCTAATGCAGCAAAAATTTCCACACGAGCATAACCATCTTCTGCGTAAATAATTTTGAGGTTTTTTGTTGTTTCATCGGGAGAATGCGCATCAAAACTAATGCGTTCAATGGCATCTAGGTCATTTTCGCAGGAAGTGATTCCCACAAGAAAAAGACCGAGCAAAGTGATTAATCCAATTTTCGTTGTCTGAACCACTTGTCAAAATTGGAAGGTGCAATGATAACACCAAGATTTACGGAAACAAATTTTTCTTGTATCCCGAAACTTTGATTACTTGATCGAGTACCCATACTTACACTGAAGTTTACAGAAGATGATGACATTTGTGCCATAATTGGAAGTCCCAAACCAAAGCTCATGGCAGATTCTTGGTATTGAATGTCATTCGTAGTATAAGGAAGCGTTTGTGTGTAGTACCCAATTCGATAGGTCATTTTCTCTAAGCCTTTTAAGGTGGAAATATTCTCCATCAAACGTGATTCAGGATTAAATTGAGCGCCAAATGAAAGACGTTGAAAGTTGGTCATCCCAAAATCAGTAATTAAATCCTGCGCATCGTGTTTAAGTGCTCCGAATTGGTTAATGGACGCCATTACACTTAATTTTGGATGTAATTCTCTTGTTTGACGTCTCCATGTAGGAAGCAATAGACTGTAGTTCAATCCAAGTTGTAGTGTGGATGAGCTCAATAAATTAATTCGGCTTCTACTGAAAGCGATTGTGTCGTAGGTAGCACTGGAATTTATATCGTTTGCAGTGTAAAATTCATCTTGGTAATCTCCGGATATGGTTTGATTTGGAAGGTAAACTGTGCTCAAGCTGATTAGTTGTTTTTTGCCAATTTGTTGTTGAAAATAGGCCCCCAATTCATAGTGAAATGAACGAATAATAAATGAATTAATGTTTAGTCCACCTTGATTCGATCCAGAAGCAATTAATTTTCCTTGACGCTCATTGGTAACGGATCCAAATAAATACGAAGCATTTGCACCGATCGAAAGTTTCGTTTCAGGTCGGTATATGATTCCATATGAATACCCTAGGAATAAATCTTGGATAGCCCCCGTACCTTTGTAGGTGTATTCCAAGGAATCAAACCCGGTGAATGTTTTGTCGGTAATTTGGTAACCTCTTGCGGAATAAGGTTTTAATCCGAAAGCAAGGCCCATGTTTTTTTTGATTCTAACACCAATGGCAATGTGGTCAATCATACCAGCTAAACCGACTTGTGTTTTTGTTTGTTCGGAATAATTGGAAATCCTCGCTTGAATCCCATAAGAATAGAGTGTATTCCCCGAACTTAAGGTGTTGTATGTTGCCGGATTGTAAAAATTCAAAATAGTTGAGTCAAACACGTTGATGGTATTTTTCCCTAACGCATCGAATATTCCGTGATTTTGAGCGGAACTTTCACCAAGTCCATAGTAGGAAGCAGGTTGATTCGTAGTTGATTGCGACCAAGTTTGTGAAAAAGCGAAAAGGATAAGGAAATTAAAGAGAATCTTCATTCAGACGGTAAATTTCTAGAATTCCTTCTAGGGTTAAGTGTTCGAGTACAAAGATGTTACTTTTTTGCTCGAAATCAAAATATCGCGCATCTCCACCGGTGAGGTAAACGTCTAAATCAGGGGATTTTGTTTGATAAAGTTGAATCATTTGGGTGATTTCAGCTTTCCATCCGTTGAATACCCCGCTTTCAATGGATTCTTTGGTATTTTTCCCAATCAATTCAGCACTTGAATTAACAGGAATAAGCGGAAGTTTTGCCGTAAATGTTTCCAATGATTTCGCTCGCATGTTTAATCCTGGAGAAATCGATCCACCAACATAGGTTTGACCTTCATTCATAAAGTCACATTTGATGCATGTTCCAAGATCTACCACTAATTTTGCTTTAGTTGGATTATTGTTCGCTACGGCAGCCATATTACACAAGCGATCGATCCCCAAGGTTTCTGGAGTGAGGTAATCAAGTTGATAGGGTATGTTCATATGCGCATTGATGTAAATCTTGTTTTGAAAAAAATCTTCCAGCATGTTTTTCCAATCATCTGCTAACACAGACGAAATCACTACAGGAATGTTACCATCAAGTTCCTTCCAAGGAAAAGAGTTCAAATCGAAGCGTTTAACACTGATTATTTCGCCATTTTTTACTATTCCAAGTTTCACGTTCGTGTTTCCGGCATCCAATAAGTAGGCAGTTATTTCAGTGAGCATGACACAAAGTTAAGTAGCTTTCAAAGAAATTTACCTGACTTTTTGATTAGAAATGAAAAAAAGTGTTAAATTTGCCCCACCAATAGCTGGTGCCTTAGCTCAGTTGGTAGAGCAAAGGACTGAAAATCCTTGTGTCCCTGGTTCGATTCCTGGAGGCACCACTAGCAGAAGTCCTGACGGAAACGTCAGGACTTTTTTTATGTCTCCATACTTACTTTTTAGTGATAATAAACGCTGAAACTGGAGTAATTTCTCTGATTTGAATTTATTGCGAAAATAGTTGTTCACCTATTCATTCATCACTTGAATTGATTAGAGATTCTCGAGTGATATTGTTGTCGATTACAATCCCATATCTAACCAAGCCACCACACTGTTCTGTGGCGGTCGCACAAAATTCAGTGAATCGACATCTTTTTAAAGACTGATTATCGAAATGAAGATCTTCTTCTATGTATTCTTTGAAGTCAGCGGCTAATTTAACTGCTTCTGCTGTTTCGTCATTTGAAGTATTTACCATTCCACCTCTTTTTGTTCCGTAACAGTTTGGATATCCAGCTTCTTCCTGACTTGTTGCCCTGGTAACGAAATTTAAAGTAGTATCTAATGTTAAATATGGAAAAGTAATTTCCATTTGTTTAATTAATGCCTTTTCAAATTTTTCAACGTTGAATTGATTGGTTTTTTGAGCAAAGATTGGTGCGAAAGCACCAATAAAAAGTGCAATTGATAAAAAAGGTTTTTTCATAAGTTTAATTTTTCATGTTTAAAGAATACATTTTATATACATAATCCATTTCAAATACTTTTGTGACATAAAATAAAAGTGAATTTAATTTGTCACAGAATGAGGCAATTGTGGATTATGAATTTGAGCCTTTTTGAAAAGGAGTGAATTTTTAAAAGAAACAATTGTACTAAATGAAGAATAAAATCGAAACTGAAACAAAAAACATTTTTGTTCAATATTTGACTAGTAAGGAAAACTCTGCTCAAGATGAAATAAATATCAGCCAATTGATTAATGAAAAGGTATTAAACCAGCATGATAAAAAATCGATTAAATGTCTTTTTGAGTTAATTCTTTCCAATCAAATTGAACTAGGAAAAAACAAAAGATTCCCGTATGATTTTAACATCAAATTGGCTAAGTCTGAATTGAAGTCTAAGGAATTGAGTCTTTCAAGGTGCATCGAATTATTTGATTTTTATTATAAAGAAATTTCGAGTCAGGTAGATTGGTCTGACTTTGAAAAAATGACAAGTTATGTTTTTTCAAAATATGCGATTTGTCAAGAAATTGCGAAATTGAAGTTGTCTTCACCCGAAATCAAAATTCTATTCAAAACGATTCATGGTTTTTTAGTGGGTCAACATCCCGTTTTTCTTAATGATATGCAATTGAAAGTCGAAGAATTAATTGATTTAAGTTTATTGCTTATTGATGAAAAAACCCCACTTATTGAACACGATTTGATTCGCGTACAAGTAGATCAAGATGGGGTGTCAATTCGGACAAGCATCACTAAAAAAACGTTATCAATAATCGGGAATTTGACTCCAAATACTAAGCTGCACATTCCTTCAATGATAAAAGACACCTTGTTTGAGATTATTAAATGTGATGATTTAGAGGAGGTGAATCTTCATTATTCAGATACAATAAATTCAACGTTTCATGATTTTTGTGCGTTATCAGAAAAAATTAGTAAAGATGAAAATTTATCCATGTTATTGCATGGAGATCCAGGGACAGGGAAAACAGAATTTGCAAAACAAGTCGCAAAAAATGTGAATGGCACATTGTATCAATTAAATTTTCCACACATCCAATCAAAGTGGATTGGAGAAACAGAAAAAAATATTCGTCGCGTTTTTAATGCGTATCAAGATGCCTGGCAAAAGTCAAAATCCCCCATCATTTTATTAATAAATGAAGCGGATGGTTTGATGAATAAACGAGTTACGGTAAACACGAGTAATGATTCCTTTGCAAATCAAGTACAAACTGAATTATTAGAACAATTAGAGAAGTTTAAGGGGGTTATAATTGCAACGACAAATTTATTGAGAAACATTGACAGCGCTTTTCACCGCCGTTTTTTATTCAAATGTGAAATACATGCACCTGAAGTAAACATTAGAAATTCATATTTAAAAAGAAGCGTGATTTATCCCTTATTAAACGCCTCGCAAATCGCCATCCTAGACAACACCCCTTTTACCATTGCAGAAATGAAAAACATGGAACAGAAAATTCAGTTAATTCAACGGATAAGAAAATTATCTGCTGCGGATATAGACACCTTATTGGTTCATGAAGGTCTGATAAAAAACACTTCCAAGGCCATCGGTTATGATCGAAATTAAGTTTTTAGAATCACATAATTATTTTCAAAAATCATTTTTTATAACAAAAATTAATTTTTACTTTCACCACATGACAACGAAAGACTTCTCCCAACTTTTCCCAGAGATTTTAAATCCAGAAGCTACTTTTTCAAATTTAAAGGCCTTGTGTCGGTCAAGTAGATTTGATTTGGATGATATGACATTTTGTTTACATGATTTTTCATTGGAAAGAAATAACTATCCTGGTTATATTGAGAATCCTGGAGGGTATACATGGAAAGCTTTGCGAAATAGCATCAACAAATATTTTAGAGGAGAAAAAATTGGTTTTTCAGATATTGAAAATCTATCAGAAATAGATGAGATGGATGATTTTGATAAAAAATCACTAAAGGATAAATTAAATGACTTTATAAAAGGAATTCAGAAGTTGAATTTGCCTTCTAATCAAGTGCGCCTGATTAACGAAATGATCTTAATTTGTGAGAATGATCACGAAACATTTAGGGATTTCATGAAAGAAGTAAAGGAGGCGCAAGCTAATCATGGGGTAACTGATACAAATTTCAGAAAGCTTCTCGAGCGATTGAAAAATAATTTAAAAGGAAACGATGGGTTAAAAGATATGTTATCCTTTATTCCAATAGACGATCAAAGCACGAATGAATTAATTGAAGTTTTATTATCTTATATTCCTATGGCAACTAACCAATTAGATGCGTATCGTTTCTCAAGCGAGGAAATGAAAAAAATGCTTTGGTTAAAAGATTTATTTGAAGAGAATGGTTTTACCGTTGAGCGTTTCCCTGAGGTGTATTATGATACGTTTGATAAGGCATGTGAAGTGTGGCCAATATTATTAGAGCATAGAAATGATAATGAGGATTTAATTACTCCTGATTATTTAGG
>CANMFV010000059.1 GCA_947496835.1 Flavobacteriales bacterium
AGTTTACTCGGAAGGATATGCAGTTTCTCAAAAACTGTCACCAACTTTTCTTTTCCGGTCGCTTTATCCGTTTCTTTTGCATAACGCATGAACGGCAAGCTCATGATTGGGCCTTTTATGGTTTGAGCTTCTCCCCATTTCGAGCTTACTTCTTGAATGGCTTGTTCTTGCGTAGATTCCCTTTCATAGATGATTCCGCGAATCATAGAGGTTGGAATCAATAAAAGCAGCGCAATGATAACAATGGTTCCAATCTTAAAATAGAGGTTCGATTTTAGCTTATTCATAAGTAGGATTTTTTATCTACAACGAAGGTGCACTTTTTTTATTGTGATTCAAAATATTAGTAAGGCATTCAAAGCATGGACTTAGCGCGATTTTGTCGTTTAGAAGCAACTAACAATCGAAACTAAGTGACAAACGACCGAATAAAAAATGCATGTGTAAGAAACTTTGCAGAGTCGAATTCAACCAACGAATTGATGAGCGACAAAACTTTTTATTCAACCTTTTTAACAACAAAACAATGAATGCATTAAAAAACAAAGTGAATTTGATTGGAAGACTGGGAGCAGAACCAGAAATCGTCAACATGGAATCTGGACGTAAACTCGCACGATTTACCCTAGCAACGAACGAAAACTACAAGAACAAAAATGGTGATTGGCAGTCAATCACTCAGTGGCATACAATCAATGCATGGGGCAAACTGGCGGAACTGGTTCAAAAAATATTAACTAAGGGACATGAGATTGTATTAGAAGGTAGGTTGGTAAATCAATCGTATGATGGCAAGAATGGTGAAAAACGGTTTACCACGGTAGTGGAAGCATCTGAATTTTTAGTGTTAACGCCAAAAGCAGAAAAACAATCATGATGACAAATGACTTGAACCACGTGAATTTAATTGGGAAAGTGAGTTCGCTTCCTAAAATCATGGAATTAGAAAATGGAAAACGCATCGCCAAATTCACCCTATCTACAAAAGAACAGTACCTCGATGCAGACGGAAAAACAAAGACGCGTCGCAATTGGCACATGTTAAGTGCTTGGGGAAGATGGGTAAAAGTTTTGGAGGAGTTGGGTGAAGTTGGATCTGAACTGGCAATTGAAGGGAAATTGGTCACACGATTCTATCAAACCAATGGACAGCGTAAAATGGTGTCAGAGGTAGAGGTCAACGATATTGTGATTATGTAATAACTTAAAAACCAAAACTTATGAATCCGATACGCAATTATGTGACCCTCATTGGAAATATTGGGAGTCAAACAAAAATCACCGAATTTGACAATGGTCAACGGGTAGCGCGTTTTCAGCTAGCAACTCCAAAAAGTCTCCGGAAGAATAATGGAAGGTACACGGCGACTGTGGAATGGCATCGACTTTTTGCATGGGGAAATATGGCTCAGTTTATTGAGAAATATGGAGAGAAGGGAAAAAAAGTCGCCATCCATGGACGCATGGTACAGCGCACCTACCTAAGCCACGACGGTAAACAGCGAAGTTTAAAAGAAGTGGAAGTTCGTCAAATCATAGGCTTGTAAAATCGACCAAACGTGCACGAGAAAAAGAGCGACTTTCGGGTCGCTTTTTTTATTTATTTTGTGGATTAGAATTTTACTTAATGAAAACCACACAAGAACACAACGAGAAATTTGTCAAGATGACCTTTGCATCTGTTTATCCGCATTACATCAATAAAGTGGAACGAAAAGGAAAAACAAAAGTGGAGTTATTCCAAGTGATTGAATGGCTAACTGGATTTGATGAGGATAAACTGAATGAACTGGCAGCTGAAAATGTGACGTTTGAAACATTTTTCGAACGTGCGACGCTGCATCCGAATGCACACCTAATTACCGGTGCAATTTGTGGCTATCGTGTGGAGGAATTATTAAATCCCTTAACGCGAAAAGTACGTTACTTGGATAAATTGGTAGATGAGTTAGCGAATGGAAAATCGATGGATAAAATCTTACGTAAAACATAGGCGATGAGAAAAATAGCATTCATTTTAAGTCTTTTAATACTGGCGGCAAGTTGTCAAACGGAACTGTTAAAAACGAAGAAAAAAGTTCAAGTTTCTGAACAGAAAAATCCGATGACTCAAACGATTAATGATTCAACCTTTAGTTATGAATTAGTCAATAAAAAATGGATTAGCGTTGCCATCATCAATTCGGCTAATCACTTTTCTATGCTTGTAAATCGATTTGATATGAAAGACTCCATTGATTTTGACAAAGAACATATTTCAGCAAAAACACCAGAATTTGAGTGGATGAATAATAAATTTATCTGCATAACGACATGGTGGTCGGGTCCATTTTCATCTAGTTTGATTATTCCAGTAAAACGGCGAGCAGAACCTTTTAAGTACTTCGTTAAAGGTATTTTAACTTCGGATAAATTGAGAAATCAAGTGGTTTTTTCTGAACGTATTTTTGGCAAAGAAAAAATTCAATTTGCGATTGAAAATTTAGAGACCAATAAAAAACAATTTGTGGATTGGAAAATCCCTTCGAATCACTCGGAAATGCCTTATTGTGACAGTCTCCGTTTAAAAAACAATCAATTGATTATTTGGAACGCCTCGAAATCTACATCATTTCCAATAAGCCTGAAATAGAAAGGTTTTAGAACGGGATTTTTTACCTCATGAAATAGTAAATTCCGGCCATTGCTCTTGAATTTTTTTCAAAAGTAACCTTAGACATACGCCTATTGCTAATTTTCGATGAATGAAAAAATACGTTTTCACAGATAAACAGATGTAAAAGAATCTCTGTGAATATTAATGCCTACCTTACAAAAAAAAACAATGTTCAAAAAAGCTACAACAGCAGATAAATTATTTTTAACGGCGGCAATTCTCTCCTTGGTTTATTCTGAAACTCTTTTCTTCTCTGGAGCAAAGGAAGATGCTGCATTCGTTGGTTTGTGGGTGCCAAGCATCTTGGCATTTGCCATTTTCTTTAAATTAATTAATCAATCGAAAAATGTCTGAGTTTCTACCATATTTTGCCGGTGTCATCACATTGCTATTTGGCGTAGGCTTTGCTCTAACGACGCTTAGGTCAAACCGAAAGGAAGAGACGGAAAAATACCCTTCACAAGAAAAACCCTAAAATCATCTTGAAACTGAAAATCTATTCAGTTTAGTCTTTTGGATTTTGTCAAAGCACAATGAAGCATTCTGAATGTCTTTGTGCCCGATCGACTTTATATTTGTTTTTTTAAACATTCCCATTGTGTGATTGTTGATTTAAAATACTTAATTTCAACTAATTAAATCACCGTAAATGTTCACTGAATCTTTTAAGTCCCTTGTAGAACGAATCACCTTATATTTTGGTATAACGGCCTTCATTGTACATGTTGCGCTCATTTTCTCTATAAAGATTGGTTTATTAAACATCCAATATTTTCCCGAAAACTTATTTGGAAATCCTTTTTCCGCACTTTTTTCTCCATTTAGTTCTCTTTTGGTATATGAAGTGTACCTGTTGATTTACTATTTAAGAATCAGTTACACAAAAAGTGTTGCGAAACAATTAGAAATAATGGCACTGATCTTACTTCGAAATTGTTTCAAGGACACTGGACATTTAACGGAAGGACACACTTCTCTTCTAAACAGTGAATTGATTAAGGATCTAACTGGTTTCATTGTCATTCTTGTTCTAGTTTGGCTTTTTTATCACCTAGATGCCAAGCGAAGTGAAATTAAACAAGAAATGAGTCAACAATTCATTAACTTGAAAGAACGGTTAGCGGTTTTTCTGATGATTGTATTTTTTGGACTTTCGATTTTTTCCTTTTCTACATGGATTGGTGACCTTATTCAATTTTCAACAAATAAAATTTCTTTAGGTGATCCTTCTCATATTTTTTACACGGAGTTTTTTACGTTGTTAACTTTTGTGGATGTCTTACTACTTTTAAGTAGTGCCCGTCATATGAAAAATACTATCCTGGTGATCCGGAATTCAGGGTACGTCTTGGCTACATTTTTGACAAGAATATCATTTTCATTGGAGGGGTGGGAGCGAATCATTACCATCATTCTTGGAGCCTTGGTTGCCGTTTTCATTTTATGGATAAGTCGAAGGAGCGTCTTCATACAACGCGTTGATTAAATCAATAGATTTACAAAACGGAAGATTCACCGAACATTAGGTAATTACTTTTTGTTCCTAATCAATAAAATATATTTTTCGATTGGATAATAAAGACTATTTCGACTACATTTTCATTGGTGCAGGTGCTTCAGCAACCCTCTTGTTACGTAGTTTAGAGTCCCGTGGCTTGTTGGCCAATAAAAAGATTGCGTTGATCGATGCCGATGATAAACGTAAAAACGATAAAACATACTGTTTTTGGACCTCGCTGGATGACAACATTGCACAGAATTGCCAACATCTTTTCTCCCAAACGTGGTCCAAAATCAGTGTAAATCGTCAAGAACCTGAAACACTTGAAAATTCTCGTTACGTACACATTTCAAGTATTGCTTTGTATGACGAATGTCGCAGAATCGTTGAGCAACATCAATTGGTTCGTGTGCACAGTTCGGTTTCAAGTATTGCAAGAACAGAAAACGCGGTTCAAGTAATAACTGAAAACGGAGAATTTCATGCCGAAACAATTTTTGACAGTCGTCCACCAGCATTCGCCTTGCCTGAAAAAAACGAAGCGTTGTTATGGCAAACTTTTATTGGATACATCATTTCTCCGAGTGAACCATACCGACATGCGGAATGTGTTGATTTAATGGACTTTGATATTCCCCAGCATGGATTCACGCAGTTCATGTATGTCCTTCCTTTATCTAACAATCGAATTCTAGTAGAAATGACGCGTTTTGGCATTGAACCAATCACCTCGGAGCAAGCAGAGCCAATTTTAGATGCATATATTCAAAGACGCTTTGGTACGTATACGATATTAGAAACAGAGAAAGGAACAATTCCGATGTCCACGGCGAAAATCGTTCGTGAAAAAATTGAGGGAGTCATTCCAATTGGCGGAAGGTCTGGAGCCATTAAACCGAGCACGGGTTACGCATTCAAAAAAATGTTTCAAGGAGCAGAACACCTTGCTGAACAGTTGAGTACGAAAAAAGAATTGAGCCTATTGAAAATGGATCCGAAACGATTTCAGTTCTATGATCGCTTATTGCTTTTGATTCTACTACAATATCCAGCGCTGGGGAAACCGATTTTCAGTGTTTTATTCAAAAAGAATCATGTATTTTCCGTGTTTCGCTTCCTTGAGGGTAAAACAAGCATTTTTCAGGACATTCGCATATTGTTGACACTTCCTTTTCGTCCCTTTTTGCGTGTACTAAAAACAGAATTAAGCGTTTCGAGCAAAGGACTTATCGCTTCATTTTTTAACTTGTGTATAGCCATCTCACTTTTATTGATTCAAACATTCGCAATATCGTATTCTTTTTCTGTTCAAGTCATTCTTTTTTCAGTTGGATTTCTAACTGTCGGACTTCCTCATGGAGCAGTTGATCATTTACTAGAGAGTGGTGTTCACGTAAAACGGGTTAAACTTAGCTTTATCTTAAAGTATCTTGGGGTTTCGTTCATCTTTCTCTTGCTGTGGTTTCTTTCCGCGAATAGCGCATTGCTATGCTTTTTAGCTTATTCCATTTGGCATTTTGGTCAATGTGATTTTAAAGAATGGATTCCCAACAAACAAAACACATGGAAGAACATCCTTTGGGGAACCCTACTATTTGGAATCCTATTAATTGGACATCAAACAGAAACGAATGAGATACTTGCTGGTCTTCAGACCTTTGAATTACCATTTACGGATGAACAAGCTATTCATATTTCTCAGATCTTGATCTTAATTTCGTTCATTTGGAGCATCCTTGAACGGAAAGGATCTTTTATCTTAACTGTATGTATGTTGTTTGTAGGGATGTATCTACCCTTGTTAAGTGCCTTTAGTTTGTATTTTATTGGACAGCATAGTTTAAACGGATGGCGTCATTTAAAAAATGGACTTCAGACAAATAGTAAAACATTGTATTTGAAATCTTTGCCGTTTAATCTGGGTGCCATCGTAATTTTAGTCGTTTTCTATTGGTTGAATAAAAATTTTTTATTGTTAAAAAATAATTTTGAAATGGCTTCGATATTTTTTGTTTTCCTTTCCTGCATTAGCTTTCCGCACATTATATGGATGCATAAATTTTACAAAAAAACGGATCGTTGAACTTTTTTTATTTGAATTTAAACAAAAATTGTAGTATATTGTTATTCAATTCGTTGGAGTTCCAACCAACAATTGAAAAATGGAGAAACCGAAAATCCTTAAGAGTAGGGCTAACTTAAACTATTTACTATGGAACATTTAAAGATTGCAAGTGATAATTACGTAGCGTTTACGTTTTTTATCGGAACAATGGCTATGATGGCCGCATCAGTATTCTTCTTTTTTGAGTTAAACAACACGCCTCAAAAATGGAGAACATCGGTATTAGTTTCTGGACTAATTACCTTCATTGCAGCAGTACATTACTACTACATGAGAGGGTACAATCTAGAGACTGGAGATTCACCAACATTCTTCCGTTATGTTGACTGGATCTTAACAGTGCCATTAATGTGTGTTGAGTTTTATTTAATTACCAAAAAAGCAGGTGCTAAAATCGGCTTAC